>WGCQ01000141.1 GCA_015493765.1 Deltaproteobacteria bacterium | reverse complement strand
GTTGAACAATATGCTTCGAATTTTCTAACCTGTTGTCTTGTTTTTAATCCCAACCGTCTAAAGACCCTTTGGGGGATCCTTTTCGACAGTCCTTTTTTTCGCATCAGATTTACATAGATGAGATAAGCCTTACGGGCCTTTGTCTTATCGCCTATGTCCCAGTATGCATCACCCAGGTTGAGCCAAGCAACATCACGATTGGGAAACTTTGCAACTATTTGTTTTAACAAGTAGATTGCTTCGTGATATGCCCCTGCTTTTTGTAAGTAATAGGCAATATCGTTGGTTATACGGACGTGCTTTTTGGTATCCAGGAACAGATATCTTTGCATGAATTCATCTATTGTGCATTGCTTTCGTTTAACAGGCGTGATCAGACCGAGCGCCAATTCAGGGCTGTATCGTGTCCGGAGTCTTTTGTATATGGTCAGGATCTTTTTGGGAATTATTCGGTAATGCCTTAATCGATATATTTTGTATTTTACCAGACAATCCAGACTAAAATCTTTTAATTTTATGTCCAAAGGCAGCAGATTTACCCTGGTGAAATCGGCTACTATCGATGGGTTACAATAAAGATAATTTTGTCTATACTGATAAGCCAGAACAAATTCGTTATGCCTGATTACGAACACGTACCTGATGAAGAAGTCTGTATGGGAATTCCCGCTGACAACGATTACCAGATGCCCATCTGCTATCGTGGCCCATATGTCCCTGATTACAAAACCAGCGCCGTTTTGTTTGGGGAAGTCCAGAATTCCCGTCCGGTCAAAAACGAGGTTTTTGTATTTTTCGTTTCTGTCACCAAAAAAAATGATAAGTCTTGTGAGTCGATCGGAATCCCGGTTGTGGCATGACAGGACTTCATCCGTCCGGTGGTCGTGGTTTATATCCCCTTTGCTTATCAAACAATTAAATTTTTGGGGTTTGGTCCTCCCAACAGTGGTATTGCCGAACAAAAGGATACCCAAAACAAATACTATTTTGTTCATTGTCCCAGGCTCCCTTTGATTTCTCTCAGGTTTTCATTTCTTGCACTTCGAGCATCCGTGTATCTATTGACAACATCAGCCACCCTGTCAGCACTACTCCATCCGGCACTATCCGCCACACTATTCAGATTGTGCGCGGTCCAATAGCCCATACTTGCCAGCATGGCTCCTTTCATAGTCAATATGGAATCAGGGTTATTTATTATGTCCACACCAGAGTCAGGTGCATGGCTTTGAATCTCATTATTGGCTGTTCTGTAATTTGCCTTACCCGTCAACTGGATAAATCCTCTGCCCCTGTATCTCCATCCATCCCCGCTTGCAATGGAGCCGTTACCAATCCTGTTCGCATAGACCCTGTTGGCAATAGCCTCCTGATTTGCCCCATGATCCTTGGTCCTGCCATATAAATACGCCTCTTGGGGGTGATGTTTGAAATAACCAAACACTTGTTGCAATCTGCTTGCCGAATAGTTGAGGTTTTCAGTCTTGTAGTCTATGTGTGGTCCGACTTCTGCCTTGATCTGGGCAAAGAAGTGACCAACACGTAGTGGAGTGTTGATTTCAAAGGCATTACAATATTGATTGAAAACATCCAGCATGCTTTGTTTTTTGCTATCAGACGCGGATGGGAAGATTTGATCCAATTGCTCCCTGGTCAAACAGGAACAATTACCAAGTTCTAATTCGCTGCCCTTCAAAAATTCTTGTCCATGTTATGTATTGTGTTGACATCTATAGTCACATTTCTACCTCCACAGGCTAATATAGGACGTTACTCACTGGGATGTCAAACCCAAATCACCTGTTTTAAATTCGCCAGCCGGGCGTTGCAAGCAAAAAGCCACATGCTCCCCACGGCCATCGTTGCAATCGGCGGCCTCATGGTCTCCACCTTCCTGACCATGGTCTATGTCCCCATCCTGTGATGCACGCGTGTTCGTCACCCGCTTGTTCCACCGCCTCGTGCCCGGGAAGACAGGGGCATGAGGACACGATCAAATTTGACCGGTAATTCTGGCTATCCTATCGCCTTTACCACGTCCCACCAGGGGATATTTTGGGACAGGCGGGAAACCGGAATCCGGTTCTCATAGAAACTTACCAGGAAGCGTTCGCAGGTCTTATCCGGGAAATCCAGGTTATCCATGACCTTCGTATCCCTGTTCCCGATATTTTTACGCATCTTTATCTCGAACATCTTCAGGACTTCTGCCTTTTCCACGATCAGGTCGATTTCGTTCTTGTGGGAGTCCCGGAAGTAATAGAGGTCAAAAATGGACTCGCCTGCGGCCCTTTCTTTGTACACCTCCATGACCACGAAATTTTCAAAGATATGACCCGCGAACGGTCCCGACCGCAAGGTTGCGCTGTCCTGGTATTTCAAAAGATACGCAAGCAGCCCGGTATCCGTGAAATACAATTTCGGGCTTTTGACGACCCTTTTCGATATGTTCCCGAAATAGGGGCGCAACAGGTATACGACCCCGGAGGATTCCAGCATGGAAAGCCAGTTTCGCCCTGTTGTGTGGCTTATCCCGCAGATCCTGGACACCTCCGACACATTCAGTATCGACCCGGCCCGCGCGGCAAGGACCTCCAGGAAATGCTGGAAAAGCGCCAGGTCTTTCACTGTTGTGACCTGCCGGATGTCCCGCTCCAGGTATGTCTGGACGTAGGAGGAATAAAAGACCCTCGAATCCGCGCCATGAACGGCCACAAGGGGATAAAAGCCCCGAAATATGTGCTCGAAAAGGGATGGCATGTCCATTTTGCCCTTATTCAATTCCTTGAAAGAAAACGGGAGCAGTTCAAAAAGGGCGATGCGGCCGGCCAGGGTCTCCGTCAGGTCCTTCATCAACACGAAATGCTGGGAACCGGTCAGCACGAAAAGGGCCTTTCCCCCGTTGTAATCGGTGTCCACACGCATCTTTACGTATGGCAGAATTGCCGGGACATACTGGATTTCATCCAGGATCGTGTAGTCTGTCACGCCTTCCATGAAAAGGGCCGGGTCATCCATGGCGCCCCGCCTGAGGACCGGGTCGTCAAAACTGATATACGCGTAATCCTTGAACAGGTGCCGCAACATCGTGGATTTACCGGTCTGCCTGGCACCTGTAACCGCGATCACCGGGAAGCCCTTTGAAACCCTTGCGATTTTACTTTCCAGTGTCCTTACAACATATTTCATGCAACTACCCCGTGCGTGTCAATTAAATTGTGACACAAAATGGTACATATTGCAAATACAATTTTCAATTTGAACGCGTTTGGTTCGGCAATTTGGACAGGGAAAGTGTAAGGCGTTTTGTATCAGTAAGAAAACAAGCAGATCAGTTAATCAACCCGGGAGACACACGTCTTTTTGATGCAAACCTTGCCTTTGTCCACGACACCCAGGCCGATCCTGATGACAGCCGAGGGCACCTCCGTTGGCATGATCCCCATTGCCCTCGAATGGGCCATAGGCCTGGAGCGCCTCTCGCCCACGGCCATCGTTGCCATCGGCGGCCTCATGGTGTCCACCTTCCTGACCATGGTCTATGTCCCCATCCTGTATTCCCTGTTCGAGGATGCCCGCGTGTTCGTCACCCGCACGTTCCACCGCCTCGTGCCCGGGAAGACAGGTGCATGAGGACACGATCAAATTTGACCGGTAATTTGCGATCAAATGCATGCTTTGAATTTCCTGCCCTTCTTTGTTGGCGCTCCTCCCCCGAGGATTCAAAAATCAATGAAATACTCAAGTTCTGCATCAATTTTTTCCAGATTCAGCAAGACCTTGGCACGTCTTTTACTTCCGTCGGCATTCCTGAAATCTTTCTGGAAGGAACCCGTTTTTAACAATGTTTCCTCAGTGATTTTAATAAATGAAACCTGTTGGAGGTCAAAAGAAACCTTTCTTAATCTGGACCATGCCCCTCTGTTTATCCTTTCAAGTTCATATTTTGATTTCCCGCCCTTCAATTCTTCGTGCCATTTTTGAAATGTCCTGTTTTCGTCATTATATTGGACATTCCCTATCGCAAGTATCAGGCCGACCGCTCCATAATCCTGTATCCCATGAGCAATTGCCTCGCTATCATTTACGATGACCTGATGGCTGCTTGTATTGCTGGCATGTGCTTTGAAATCCCATGGGATTTCCTTGAATGCATCAAATTGGACTCGGCCGTATTTTGTACCAGGAATAACCATGATTTTTGACAAGTATTTCTCGCATAAAAACTGAAAATAAAACCCAATCCATTCCATTTGTTTCCATTGTGGGTAACCATTCTCCTTCATTTCCAGAATAGAGGCCCTTCCATCCCACACCTTTGGAATGTCTTTCAGCTCATTTCCAATCCCTTTCGCAATTTTCAAAAACGTCATTTCCCATCTCCAAGGTCAAACAAATTTAATTGTGCCGGTTTGTCCTTTGTTTTACTTTCCTGTGTCCCTATTCGATAAATATTATTTTCTAATCTTTTTTTTGCAAACGCATAGTATTCTTTTACGACTTCAAACCCCAAGTACTGGCGATTCAACATCTTGCTTACCACAGCCACCTGGCCGGAACCCAGAAAAGGATCCAGCACAATATCCCCTTCTTCACTCGAATACATGAGTATCTTTTCTATCAATTCAGCAGGTAATTTCGTGGGTGTCTTTTGATCCCCTGTCCAGTATTCCCGTTTTATGAACCAAACGTCTTCTTTATCTTTATAATGCAAACTCCTGCCGTTTGGGTCTTTTGCACCTTGCTCAAAGCGGGCATAAGGGAAGAATTTTCGTTTTTTGTCATCCTTGCAAACGTAAAGCAAATGATAGTGGGATGTGACAAACCGTCTTTTGGTAACTACCCCGAACTGGTATTTCCAGATGATATGATTTACCGTAATGAATTTCAGCGTATCCAAGGCCATCAGAATATCTTTCAAGTTATTCCACCCGGAAAAGACATACATGCTACCGGATTCTTTGAGTATTCTATAGACTTCTTTCATCCAGTTTAATGTGAACTGATAGTATTCCGCCTGGGAAATTTCGTTGTAGCCCTTTATAACCCTGGATGCGGTTCTGTTATAGTTGGCCCTCCTTGCCTTGAAATCGATTGCAAATGGCGGGTCCGTTATCACAAGGTCCACAAAATCGGATGGGATCTCTTTCATTCCCTGTATGCAGTCCATGTTATGTATTGTGTTGACATCTATAGCCACATTTCTACCTCCACAGGCTAATATAGGACGTTACTCACTGGGATGTCAAACCCAAATCACCTGTTTTAAATTCGCCAGCAGGGCGTTGCAAGCAAAAAGCCACATGCTCCCCACGGCCATCGTTGCCATCGGCGGCCTCATGGTGTCCACGTTTTTGACCATGGTCTATGTCCCCATGTGATGCACGCGTGTTCGTCACCCGGTCTTTCCACCGCCTCGCGCCCGGGAAGACAGGGGCATGAGAATACGATCAAATTTGACCGGTAATTTGAGATCAAATGCGTGCTTTGAATTTCCTGCCCTTCTTTGTTGGCGCTCCTCACCCGAGGATTCAAAAATCAATGAAATACTCAAGTTCTGCATCAATTTTTTCGGCTCTTCTGGAATTAGCCTGGGTAATGGATCGGGATTTGAGTTTGATATGCGATGCATATCGGCTGATTGGGTCCGACTGTGGTCCTGAGTCTCTGATTCCTCGCCGGCCTCGACCAGCCCCGGGTCCCTCGATCAGATTTTGGGAGTCGGTTGTTGTTAGCGGCCCATCTGCTGTGTCGCTTTCAGTTGTTTGATGCTCGACGTGGCTCTGCCAGGCCTGCGCTCACTCTATCAGCCGCAGGCTACTGATTTCGAGTGCCGAGGGCACGAAGAAAACAACTTCATCTCCGTGCATCTGCACCACTTCTAACAACCTCTTATAGAAGAGGGTGCCGAAATCAATCGCCCTCTTGGGCCCATGACGAGCCGGACAGCGAAGCGTGCTACGACCTTCCTCACTGACCCGGCAAAACCGGATATGGTTCCATTATTCTTTGACCGCAGCACGACGTTCATCCATGGTAACACATCGGATACCATTGTTTTCCATCTCGGCCACGCAGCGGTTACAGTGATCGCAATCCACTGATTCCAATTCGCCCTGCTGCATCTTCCTGACCAGGTCAGGCTCCATGATAAGTGCTCGCCCCAGGGCTACGAATTCAAAGCCTTCGTCCATAACACGGTCCATGGCAGCCAGGCTGGTCACGCCACCCACGTACACGAGCGGCACTTTTACATGCTCACGGACCCGGCGGGCCATATCCAGAAAAAACAGGTCCTGGTATTCGTATTCCTGAACCATAATCCTGCCGAACAGGGTCAATCCCAGTTTACGCATCAGCCCCCTTTGGGTGGCCACCATCTCTTTGACCGGCAATTTGCCCCGCAGCATGTAAAACGGGGTCTTGCTGACAAACCCGCCCGACAGTACCAGGGCATCGACTCCACACCCTTCCAATGTGCCAGCCACCTCCAAGGCCTCATCCAGTTCAAGTCCACCGGAAAAGCCATCGGTCATGTTGATTTTGGGTATAACGGCCATGCTGTTGCCCACCCGCTTTCGTACCTCGTCCACCACCGCAAGGGGCAATCGCATACGGTTTTCCAGGCTGCCACCCCACTGGTCCTTGCGACGGTTTGTGTAGGGCGAAAGGAACTGGCTCAGTAAATAGCCATGCCCCAGATGGATTTCAACGGCGTCGAACCCCGCCTCTGCTGCCAGTTCAGCCGCCATGCCAAATTCCGAAACTACGGCCTCTATATCCGTCTCCGTCATGGGTCGGGCCATGGCCAGGCCATACGTATTGAACAGTCTCGATGCCCCCATCGGTCTGGTGCCTATGGCGTGTTTATCCGCAAAATAACCGGCATGTCCGAGTTGAATGGAACAGGCGGCACCTTCGTGATGAACCGCGTCCGTCAGGCGACGTAATCCAGGGACAAGTTCCCTGGACATGACCATCTGGTCACTGAAGGTCTTGCCCATGTGGGATACGGCACAATATGATACCGTAGTCATGGCAACTCCACCTGATGCCAATCGCCGATGATGTTCCAGGAGTTGCTCGGACGGTTTGCCTCCTGGATACATGCCCTCAAAAGCGGCTGTCCTGATCACCCGGTTCCGTAAATTCACAGGACCGATTCGTCCTGGCGTAAATACCTTTTTTACGGCCGACCTGTCATCATCAACCTTATTCGTCATTGGTTCACCCCTTTGTCATCCAGGCTCACATCGCAAACTCAGCAAGGCCCTCACGAATGCACTAAAGGCTTTTCTTTCAGGTGCAAAAAGGAAATACATGTATCATGGATCAAAACCGGGTTGCAATGTCAACCCGTGGCTTTGCCTGGTCCGGGTATCGTACCAGTCGGCCATTACACCGCGCATGGTGTAACCCGGTGCACTCATACCGACCGATCCTCCTGACGTAAATTCAGCCTGAAACAGGCCCACGGTGCAACTGGCACTACAATCAAATGTGCCGCCGCAACCGTCATCGTAACCACGTCCACACGGATTACCGATATCAGAGCACGTTTTGGGTTTACAGGGCTGCCCCTTGAAACACACCTTGCCGTCACCCAGGTCAAAACTGTCATCATGAGTGGTCCACGCATGCTGATCACTGTCAGGGTCACAAAACTGGCACGGATTATCCGGGCTCGCTGCATCTTTCTGATAGCACTTGTTGTCGATCAAACAATCGGACTTACCCAACACGTTGACGCATTTGCCCTTGTCGGAACAAAAATCAGCCGTACAATCCAGTTTGTCATTACAGGTACCGCAATCCAATGTACCTCCACAGCCATCGCTATGGGTACCGCATTCGAAGCCTTGACCATGGCAGGTCATAGGGGTGCAGCAGACGTTGTTATAACAGACATCCCCATTGCTGCAACCACAGTCTGCCGGGCAGGAATCGCAGTTTTCATCCAGTTCCGTCTCGCACTGGCCATCACCGCAATGGTCAACGCATTTACCGTCCCGACATAACATGGAACCTTCACAGGTGCCGCAATCCAGTGTACCTCCACAGCCATCGTCCGCCTGGCCGCATTCCTGGCCCAGGTCCGCACAGGTTTTGGGCTTACAGCACACGCCGCCTTCATCAGTCTGACCATTACAGTTATTGTCGATCCCATCACATTTCTCTGGTTCCGGTGTTCTTGCCGTACACTCCAGTACCTTGCCATCCACGCATTTTCCAGTGCCCTTACAGGTGCCATACTGGTTCGTAACACCGCACGGCACATCAACCAGGCCCTCATCAGTCTGACCGTTACAATTATCATCCAGGTCATTGCATTCCTCGGCCTTAGGGGTTCTGGCATTGCATGTACTTAGGCCGTCGGCCGTACATTTGCGTTCGCCCATACACTTGCCCTCGGAATTTTCCACGTAACATTCGGTGGCTGCTGTTAAGGATATGGCACGCTTGCTGCAACTGCATTCGCCTGATGCCGGTACGCACTGTTTCTTTACGCCTTCAGGCAGATTCACATCCTGGCACACGTAGCCATCAGGACAATCACCGGTCGAACAATCCCCACCGCAAAAACTGCCGTCCGGGCCATGGTCGATGCAGCCTGCGCCACCTGCACTGAGCGGGGGATTACAGTCTTTGGCCGTCTTGCACGGGTCGCACAATGTCAGGAACCTGGGTACGCAAATAAAAATATCATCACCTGCCCAGTTAACCTGCCTGCATGCCCAACCAGCAGGACAACTTTCCATGCACATCTCTGTACACACTTTGCCGTTCGCAGTTTCCACGCATATACCACTTTGACACTCATCGTTTTCATGACACGGCCAACCCAAACGCCCTTCCCTGGTACCGGAATCGGACATCCGGGATGCATCCGCATCTGCCTGGGCATCTGCCTGGGCATCCCATGCGCCATTGTCACCAATTACAATGGGAACATCGCCTTGCTGGCCCTTTGGCACATTGCCACCACCGCACGACCACATCCATAAAGAAAAAAGGCCAACACATGCAACGGTTAGAACAGGTATTTTTTTATCCATACAGGGCACCTGTGGGAAATATCTATCACCTTACTAACATAGACTCCAGGAATCCACACTATCATTATACATAACAAATAGGGCCTCGTAAACCCAAATTACCTGTCGAGGGATCTTCGATGTGAGGTTATTTTTAGAACACGTTATTCATCAAACCGTTACAAAACCAAAGGTCAAAATCATCAATTCTGACAAAATACGTGTACAAGGGGATTAGGGTAAGCATTTGGTGGCCATAGCATCATATTTGCATGCAT
>WGCQ01000140.1 GCA_015493765.1 Deltaproteobacteria bacterium | reverse complement strand
GTCTCGGTCAACGGCTGAAAGACCAGGCGAGCCGCCTGGGTTACAAGCAGGCCGGCGGCCTGCGCTCCACGGTCACCGGTCACGGTCTCGGTCTCTGGCTTCGGGATTCGGGTTTCTGGCCGCAGCCTGCGGCTGCTGCGGGGCGGCCCTGCGGGCCTTTCGGGAAGGCTTCCGTTGCAACCGGAAACCACGGTCAACGGACAACCAAAGGCGGGCGAGACGCCCGCGAAACAAGCAGGCGAAGCCGCCTGCGCTCCACGGTCACGGCCACGGAAAGGCCGGCAGGATGCCGGCCCCACACGGCCACGGCCAACGGACTCGGTCACGGTCTCGGTCACGGCCAACGGTCACGGCCCCTTCCCTACAGCACCCTCCTGAGGCCCTGCACAGGGTCGGCCCTGGACGCCTTGTATGCGCTGATCGTTGTGGTAACCATGAGCACCAGCAGGGTCACACCGGCAACCATCAGGGTATCCGGCACGTTCAGGTGTGCCGGCAGTGTGTTGATCATGTAAACCGAGGGGTCCAACGCCAGTTTGTATCGTCCGATACCCCACACTATACCACCACCGAGCAGCAGTCCCAGTACGCTGCCTGCCAGGCCTAACACCAGTCCGTGCCAGAAAAAGACCTTGAATATCCCCCTGCTGCCCGCACCGATCGTGTTCAATATGGCAATTTCCCGGGCCTTTTCCCGCAGGATCATCATCTGGGTGCCCACCACATTGAACGAGGCAACAATAACAATCACCAGGAAAAACAGCACCATGATGGATTTTTGTAATTTCAGGGCGGCAAAGAGGTTCGCATTAAGATCCTTCCAGTCCAGCACCCGGTACGGCGAATAACCTACATCGCCAAGGCCGGAAAACTTCAGGTCGCGGCGGATCGTGCCCGCCTGGTGTACGATGCCGAATACGGACCCTGGCGGTCCGTCCAGTTTCAACATCCCTTTCCAGTCCTTCAACATCGATTCTTCGAGATCGATCGCGCTGTACACCAGGTCGGGTGTGCCATAGGTATGCAATACGCCCTTTACGGCCTGCTTGTATGCATCCGTGTTGAACATGTCCCTGACCCGCAACTCCAGCCACCTCACGCGATCCCCGCGGTTCAAAAACGCCTGGGCCGTTGGCAGGTCCATCAACACCAGGTGTGCATCGTACTCGTAAAACCCCATGTCCAGGCAGCCACGGTACACAAAACGCCTTTCCACAGGCATCATCCCCAGGGGACCCGGTCCTGCATCCCCCAGTCCCCTCACCGGGCTGGTCAGGCCTATCAGGTCACCGGGGTGCAGGCCCAATGTCTGCGCAAGTATGCACCCGGTAAGCACCCCTTGGGTCTTTGCCCCCTTGTGGAAACGGATCGCGGACACGTTACCCTCTTTCACCATGGTTTTCAGCCTCTGCAGGAAGGGGCCGGACAACTGCACGCCCTTGACCGTTACGCCTGCGGTCCCGTTGGCAGCGGATGCGATCATCTCATCGTACGTTGCCGGGATCACCTCCAGGATGCCCGGAATGTGTTTCAGTTTCTTGATATCCTGCCGGTAATCCTTGTAGCCGCCGCTCTTGATTACCAGCAAATGCGGATAAATGCCCAGTATGTGGTCCCTTACCGCGGCCTGGAAACCGGCGGTCACAGCCAGCACGCCCGTCAGGGTCGCCACGCCCACACCTATGCCCAGCAACGATATGGTGGTCACCGTCCCCAGGATACCCCTGGTGCCACCGCGCAGCAACGTCAGTGCAGCCGCAATGGGCCATGGCAATATACCAAGGAGCCTCAAGCGCCCGTATCCTCGTAAATCGTTGTACCTGCCTTGCCGGCCAGGGCCTGTTCGATCAGGGGGGGACTGGTGATCACCACGCGTTTGCCGCCGTGGGCAATGAATTCCAGAGAGGCCTCGATCTTTGGCAGCATGCTGCCCTCTGCGAACTGGCCCTGGGCCATGTAACGCGCCGCCTCTTTTGTGCTCATCCGGTCCAGCCCCTTCTGGTTCGGCCCGCCGAAATTCAGGTACACCTGGTCCACGGACGTGGAAATCACCATGGTGTGCAGCCCCAGCCTGCCGGCCAGCAATGCCGACGCCCTGTCCTTGTCGATCACCGCGTCCACACCCTGCAGCCCGCCGCTAGGCAAACGGATCACCGGTATGCCGCCTCCACCTGCTGCAATCACGACCATGCCACTGTTGACCAGCGTCCTGACAGCATCCAGTTCCACCACGTCCAGCGGTCTTGGCGACGGGACGACCCTGCGCCAGCCTCTGCCAGCGTCCTCGTGCATCACCCAGCCTCGCTCCTGCTGTAATTGCATGGCCTGTTCACGTTCGTAGAATACGCCTATGGGCTTGGCAGGGTGCTGAAACGACGGGTCGTCCCTCTCCACAATGACCTGGGTCACCACCGTCACAACCGTACGACCGATCCCCCGTTCATGCAAGGCATTCGAAAGGGTCTGCTGGAAGTGGTAGCCCAACGCGCCCTGGCTGTCCGCCACGCAGGATACCAATGGCACCTCGTGCACGTATTTTTTGGAGAGCTCGGACCTCAGCAACATGTAGCCGACCTGCGGGCCGTTTCCATGCGTCATAACCACGTTATAGCCGGCAGAAATCACGTTCGCTATGTGTTGCGCATTTTCCGTCGCCGCCTCGTACTGGTCGGACACGCTTTGGTGTTCCTTGTCACGTATCAGGGCGTTTCCGCCCACTGCTATTAGTATCGTATCCTTGTACTTCTCGCTCATACCATAACCATCCTGGCTTTGCCCTGTTGTTTCCCTTTGTACATTGCATCATCAACTATCTGCAGCAGTTCGTTGGGCCGCAAATCACCGTCCTCGACCAGCATCGCTCCCATTGTTGCCTTGATCGAGATCTCTTTCCCGTTGTAAGGCAGTTTCAGGTTATTGATGCCCTCATGCATACGCGTTGCAATATCCTCCAGCACGGTTTTGTTCGTGTTGTAGGTGACCAGCACTATGAATTCGTCACCACCGTACCTGGCCGGGCAGTCGTAGGCACGGCAGGAGTGCATGATTACCTTTCCAACCGAGGACAGGCAGTAATCCCCGGCCGGGTGCCCCATGCGGTCGTTTATGTGTTTGAAATCATCGATGTCTATCAGCACCAGGCCGAACACGTCCCCGTCACGGCGCAACCGCTCGATGGACCAGTTCAGGGTTTCGAAAAAATAACCCCGGTTGAACAGGCCGGTTAAGGGGTCACGAATGGACACAACTTGCTGTTGCTCCAGGTTTTTTTCGCATTGCTGCCTCTTGTGGCGTTCCCGGACACCATCCACCACGGGCATCATGCAGATCGCCATTGCCTGCATGAGTGCGCCCACAGCCCCCCATTGGCATGCCACACCTGCCAGTTTGCAATCCGAGATGGACTGCAACACAATGGAAACGGCAAAAAACAGGCTGCCGGCGGACAGGATCATGCCCCGCCTGAAGTCCTCCATGCGGCCGGGTTTCAATGCAAATGCCATGGCCCACAGGCCCGTACTCAGCAATACAAGCACGCTGAAGACGGATATAACGGCAAATGCCCACTTTACGGCAAGACTGCCATAACACCCAAAGGTCAGGTCCTTGGCGTCAGGGAATGCCTGGCTAAAGGCAAAGGCACCGACGACCAGGCCGAAAAGCGGCAGGAACATCAACACCGTCCCGTGCTTTCTGTCGGTGAAGTGCAGATTCATCCATGGAATCAAACTGGCAACAAGTGCCATGGAGGCATATGCATAGGGCAGAAAATACGGATCCCTTGTTATGCCGATACCTTCAAACAGGCTGTACAGGACCAGCCCTGCACCCACGATTACCCCGGGAAAATAGTTCAACATCCTGGAGTACGCCAGCCCCGCAGCCAGTGCGAGCACCACACTCGACAATGCAACGCCACCGGCCAGTACGAACAACCAGTCCCATGTCCAGTTCAGCCACATCTATTTTGCCTTACCACAACCGTAATTAAATAAAAAGGACTTGGAGCAATTCATGGGCTGTTCAAACAAGGGTTTGCCGGTGAGGTCCTTTGTGACGCTCAGGCGATGGCTGCCCTTGGGAATGATGACGAATGCCGAGGATTTGGGCTTTAGGCCCTTTACAGGGAATCCATCCACCCACAGGACTACCGGAAACGTCTTGCCAGCGCCGCATGCGTCCGTGGAATTCCTGAAAGAAATGACAATCCCGTTTTTCCTTTTTTTGTAATACGCCGGGTCAGTACAACCGTAAAATTCGTAGGGTTGGACCTTGGGGTCGATGCACGTGACCATCAGGCGCTGGTTTCCCTGCAATACGGCCAGGTAGGCCGGTCCCTTGGGTACGACCAGGCGCTTGTGGGCACCGGGGGCCACCTTGCCCAGCAATTGGCCGTTTACAGCCACCAATACGGTTTTGGGGACGGCGCAGTCATTGGTTGTATTGTAGAATTCCAGGGCGGAAAACAGGGTATCCTTTGATGTGGCCGATGGGATGAAATAGGGACATCCAAACGGTATGGTGCACGTGATGGGACGTACCCTGAGCCTGGTGGTCTCGACAGGTGTACCGTCCGATGTATTCGTCATTGCAGTGTATTCGCCGGTGAATACGCCTGCATTTGTGGCCTTTTTGGGTTTCAGTGCACGCTGGACCGAGTGCGTGCTGCGAAACAGGTGCACCGTTATGGCGGTCTGGGCGGAACACTGTGCGCTGTTGTTGACCATGCCCAGCGGCACCACGTCCCCGGTCTGGGCAACTGTTTGAACGCCTGGTATGACTGTCACGATGACAAAAAGTATATACCACAGGGTTGTTTTATTTCCCGAACCAATCATGCACATAGAAAATAACTTTTACTGACTATTGTCAAGTATTTGAGCGTCATATTGTAAAGAAAATTGATTTCTTTGTATACTTACCCGGGATGTGTGATTCCTTGTTCAAACCGGTTGTGGGCAAGTTGCTTGCGGCCGCACAGGGATATGCCCGGACAGTAAATGGCTTTACAAGTATGTAGGAGGTATAAATGGCGGATTACAAGACAGACATGAGGGACATAAAGTTCGTATTGTTCGAACACCTCAACGTTCAGCAATTGCAGAAGTCAGAGTACTATAGCGAGTACGGCAAGGACGACTACGAACAGATTGTCAACGAGGCGTATCGTTTTGCACAGGAAAAGATCGCACCCACGAACGAGGATGGCGACAAATTGCAGGCCCAGTTCAAGGACGGCAAGGTCGTGCTGCCCGAATCCTTCAAAAAGGCATACAAGGAATTTGCCGAGGCCGGGTGGATCCGTGCGATTTTCCCCATGGACTGGGAGGGTATGCAACTGCCCTGGTCCATCAACCAGTATTTGAACGAGGTCTTCCTGGGTGCCAACATCTCGTTTTCCCTGACCCCGGGCCTGACCGGTGGCGTAATCGGCATCCTGTTGGACTTCGGGTCCGAGGAATTGCAAAAGAAATTCATCCCCAAATTGATGAACTACGAGTGGAGCGGCACCATGTGCCTGACCGAGGCTGGTGCCGGCAGCGACGTGGGTAACTCACGCGCAACCGCAAAAAAACTGGACAACGGCAGGTATTTGATCGAGGGGCAGAAGGTGTTTATCACCGGCGGTGACCACGATGCGGCGGAAAACATTGTCCACCTGGTCCTGGCACGCCCGGAAGGTGCACCTGCCGGAACCAAGGGCTTGGGGCTGTTCCTGATACCCAAATACCGTGTAAATGACGACGGCAGCCTGGGCGAATTCAACGACATCAAAACCGTGCGCATCGAACACAAGATGGGGATCAAGGGCTCGCCCACCTGCGTGTTGCAATTCGGTGACCAGGGCAAGTGCGAAGGTTACCTGATCGGCGAGGAGACGGACGGTTTCAAGATCATGCTGCACATGATGAACGAGGCGAGGATCATGGTGGGTGCCCAGGGGCTGGCCGTGGGTAGCGCCGCGTACCAGCAGGCACTGGAATATGCGCAGGAGCGGCTCCAGGGCAGCGACCCGGCCAAGTGGCGTGACCCCAAGGCCCCGAGGGTGCCAATCATCACGCATCCCGATGTCAGGCGCATGCTGATGTGGATCAAGTCCGCTACCGAGGGACTGCGCGCATTGCTGTACAAGACCGCGTTGCACGCGGACCTGGCCAGGGTTGCCACGGACGAAAAGGAAAAGCAGTACCACGAGGACCTGCTGTACCTGTTTACCCCGATTTGCAAGGCCTACGGCAGTGATACGGGCTTCAAGGCCACGGACTTTGCCATGATGGTTTACGGTGGTTACGGCTACACCCAGGACTACCCGATCGAGCAGTACATGCGGGACGGCAAGATCGCCACGATCTACGAGGGCACCAACGGCATCCAGGCGTTGGACCTGGTGGGCAGGAAGATCGGCTGGCACAAGGGCAGGCTGTTTATGACCTACATGAACGAACTGGGCGGTTTCATCAAGAAAACCAAGGGACACCCCAGGATCGGGCAGTGGGTCAAGACCCTGGAACAGGCGAAAAATAAACTGGCCGAATTGACCATGCGTTTTGCGACAGTGGGTATGCAGGACATGTCGTACCCGATGCTGTACGCCGTGCCCTACCTGGAGGTATTCGGTGATGTGGCCCTGTCGCACCTGTTGCTGGAGCAGGCCCTGATTGCGGATACCAAACTGAACCAGATTTACAAGGACTCAGGCGTCAAAACCGAATCGGACAAGAAAAAATACTGCGAGGAGCACCCTGACGCCAAGTTCTACTATGGCAAGGTCCAGAGTGCCCGTTTCTTTGTCAACTACACCCTGCCCCAGACGCTCGGCAAGATCGACATGATCAAGGCCGGGGACAAGGCCCCAATAGACATGATATTCTGAATTGGACCCCTGCCGGCAAAATGATCCTATAATATTCAAAGGTTTAAACCACGCTGAGGCCGAATTCCTGTGTACCCTGCTCGGGTCAGGTGGCGCGGTGGCCTTTGATGCTGACGGCACACTGTGGCGGGATGACCTGGGCGACGCCTTTTTTGATTTCGTGGTGAAGAAAGGCATTGTAACGCAGCGAAAATTTGCCGAATACAGGAGGCTGGAGGCACAGGACCCGGGCAAGGCATACGGGTTTGCGGTCCAGTGCCTGGCTGGCATGAGATACGCTGATGTCCGGACGTTGGCCCGGGCGCTCAGCGAGGCGTGGCTGCCTTCCCGGGTCAGGCCGGAAATCGTGGCCTTAGCCGGATTTTTGTATCACGCAGGCATGCAGGTGCACGTGATTAGCGCCAGCGCCGACGTGATCGTCCGGGTGGCAGTAAACGCGGTGTTGGGACCGTGGGCACCTGCACACGGCATACAGGTAAAAACCAGGGACGGCGTGTTGACCGACCAACTGGTCAGGCCCTTGCCCTTTGGGGATGGCAAGGTGGCCGTGTTTCGCTCGCTGGAGGCCGGGCCACTGGTGGTGGCTGTGGGTGACAGTGTCCATGACCTGCCCATGTTGAGGAATGCACGAATGGGGATTTGGGCCGGTCCGGGCCAGGCACCAGCGGGCACGGTGGCGTGGCACGGGTCGTAATATCAGGCCGATTCATGGCCTTGTTGTAATTTTTGGGCCAGCCCCTTTATGGTTAGGCCACCCCACAGGAAAGCCAGTACCGAGGCCGTGATATTACCCGTAACTATACCCCACCACATGCCGTACAGTCCGTAGTGAAATACGATACCCATGAGATACGCAAACAGGACCTGCAAGATGATTGTACGAAATATCATCACGGCCAGGGCACGTTCACCCATGCCAACCCCGTTGAACATGGCTGCGGTCAGCATGCCAAGTGGAACAGTGGGCAAAAACAGTGCGAGGATCCTCAATGTTTTTGCCAGAGGACCTGCGATATGGTTTGCACCCTTGGAATAACTGAACAAAAACGCCAGAGGGTGTGCAAACACGATGAATAGCAGTACCACAATTACCTCTGCAAGCACACCCACCTTGACCCCGAACAGGTATCCGGTCTTCAATTTTTGTAAATCCCGGGCACCGAAGGCCGCTGCGGTGACGGCAGTAACACCCACGGCAATGCCCAACAGCGGAATCACGCCAAGCATCAATATACGCCATGCACTGGTGTATATGGCAATCCCGTCAGGCCCGCCGATGCGAATAATCATGGCGTTCAGCGTAAATATGGCGATGGACATGGACATCTGGGCAAATGAGGAGGGCAACCCCACCCTGAGGATACGACCTATAATACGCCGGTCAAACCGGAATCCATGGAAACGCAGCCTTACATAGGTATTACGTTTTATGAATAACCACCATCCGAGGAGCCCGGAAGACAGGGTTATGGATACGAGGGTGGCCCAGGCGGCCCCAACCACACCCATGTGCAACAGATATATGAATATCGGGTCAAGGATGATGTTCAGAATTGACCCTGTAGCCATTGCATACATGGCCCTTTTGGTGTCCCCTTCACCGCGGAGTATGGCACCTGCAATATTGGAAAAAACCGTTATCACGGCCCCTCCGATCAGCACCCTGGAATACGCGGTTACCATGTCCAGGACATGCATTCTGGCACCAATGGCCTCGAACATCTCACGCAGGAATGGCAGGCTTGGGACGCTGATAAGGAGTGCTATGGAAATTCCCAAGATCAGGGCATGCACGGCGGCCAGGTCAGCCCCGGCCTTGTCCTTGGCACCGATATAACGTGATATCGCGGAACTGCCGCCCACACCTATGCCGGCACCCAGTGCAATGATGATCATGAACACCGGGAAAAACAGCCCCACCGCCGCCAGGGCTGAGGACCCCAGGCCAGCCACCCATATCCCGTCAACCAGATTGTACAGGGACTGCAACATCATACCTGCTATCATGGGGCCTGAAAGCCTCAATATTGCCTTTTTGGGCTCCCCCAGCAGGACCTTTATTCCATCGGTTTCCTTTGGCATTGGTTCTCCATCCGTTTATGCTGCACAAAGACCGCAGCATATTAACGCAGTATCATGCTGATGCATAGTACCTTTAAAGATCTGATGTAAAGTCGGCGGTTTATGGCGCAGGCTGTTCACCCACGGTAAAGACCTTGCTGTCGGTGCTAAATGATTGAATATGACCGGCCTGGTCCACGTATTTGCCGGTTACGTCCAGGCGATACTGGCCCGGTGTGACAGGCGTGACCTGAGCCTGGCCCCTGGTGATTGGCAGGAAGAACCGCCATGTAAACTGCCTGGACTTAACCTTTTTCTGGATGTACGGCGGATCCACTGCCAGTTTTATGTAAAACTCGTAACTATCCGAGTTAACAGGTTTGTTATCCGGTTTCATTACAGGTTTGAATGTATCACCCGATTTTTTTTCCAGTACGGCCACTGGAGCAAGCAACCATGGGTCGCCTCCGTTTACGTCGAACTCCACCGTATCCTGCATGCCGTAGTGGTCTTTGACATCCAGTACCACCTTACCCGGGTCTATTGATACCATTGGTGCAAATGCCTTGTCATAGTGATAATCCGGTTCCGGTGAAGGCTGCGTGCTTTGCAGGTCCTGGGGCACATTGCCTGTCAAAAATGCATCAATACCCGCCTTGATCCTTGAAGTGATATAGTCACCCTCTTTGGGTCCCCACATGGCCCCGCTGGCCTCGTAGCCACCCAGCCACCAGTCCCATTCCGGCGTCGAATAACCGGTGTAGTCCTGGGAATAGCCAAAGAATGCGAATCCCACATCGTTTTTCTTTTGCAGCAGGTAATCCCTGATGTCTTCGCCTATGGACGTAACCGCCTCGCCAGGCCATGTGGCAAAATACAGGTCGCCTATGTGGCCCACGGTAAACAGGCTGCGGTCAGGTCCCGGCAGGTTCTTTTTGAACGGCAGGCACGACTGGTCCAGGCCCTTGATTTTCATCTTGGCCGGGTCCTCACCCTCCTGCCAGCACTTGTTTTTATTACTGCTGCAGTACACGGCGCCGTATTCATAGGGGAATTCATCATCCTTGTAGCCCATGACCTTGCGGTTGAATGGGAACCAGAATGTCCTGGAACTTATATCCACCTGGGTAGTGAATTTGAACTTGTCCCAGACTGAGGCCACGGTCTTTGCAGCACGATTCCCGATGCCCTCGATCCTGGTGTAGCCCTCCGGAATATCCGGCGATGCGTTGGCCTGTGCGGTTTCCTCAAGGGCCTCGCCAGGTCCCATGTCAGCAGCCCAGGAATTGATGAACAGCACGGGGAAATCACCCCCGATTTTTTCCTGGATCTTTTCCTCGATTCCACCTGCAACGTCCCTGGAGAGGTTGTGCAGGTGTTCACCCAGGATAGTACCATGCACGGCATACACCATCACCAGGGCAATGGTTTTACCGTCAAGCCCTTCAAAGCGCAATAAAGGCATCTGCGGGTCCTGGAGGGGCGGGTTTTCGCAACGCCTGTCCTTGTGGATCAGGGAATCCTCGGCCATTACCCAGCCAAATTTGGCCGGTTTCATTGCCTGGATGGCCTTCAAAGCGGTCAAGGTCATTGCATTTGTTATACGGTCATAGAATTCAGGCCAGAACTTATCCAGCAAATAGGCAAAGATACCGGGGGCCAGCCTGCCAGGACCGCTGTGGGTGTGCGTGCCCGCCAGAATAAACTCGTTGGAAAAATCGTGTCCTGTCGCGGCCTTGAGTTTTTTCAATACGGTCTGCCTGGCACCTGCCAAGGCACCCACCATGTCGCAGCGTTCAATCACCAGCATGCCCGTCCCACCTTCCATGGCCACGGCCTTGAACAGGGGATGTAGGTACAGCGTCCAAGTGCCTGGGAATCCGCCGGTAAATGGCGTTCGTTTACCGGTGCTTGGACCGAATCCGGCAGTGTTGATACCCAGGGGCACCGGCATTCTTACAACTGCGGCGCCAGCCTTGAATGGAACCGGAGATGTCAATTCGCTGACCGGTACCTTTGGTAAAGTCCGGTCCCAGGATGGCGTTGGCTCAGGCGGTTTTGCGTCCATGCCTGTGTCTGTAACCACGTCTGAATCATGTGGTGTTTGCTGATCCGTAACTGTTGTGTCCACAGGGGAATCGCTGTTTAAGTCGTTTGCATCCGCATTTTGTACGTCCGGGCTTGCGAGATCGTCAGCCAGGGTCTCAACGCCAGGGACGTCCCGAATCGAATCCTGCGTGCTGTCTGTGCCCGGATTCGTGGTGCTTGAACCACAGGCAATTACCACCAGCCCCACGACCAAAACCGTTATTTTTTTCATATCCATTCCTCCCTGAATAATATATTACCTGTTCAATAATTTTTAGCAAGTGGAGGGCTTACACCCAAATTACCTGACTAAATTCGGGAGTCGGGCACTGCAAGTGGCCCATCTATTTTGTCGTTTGCACCTGTTTGATACTCAACGTAGCGCTGCTACGCCTGCGCTCAAACAGGCTTAACTCCTCGTATCTGAACCACTTTCAGCGCCCTTTGTCCTCAAATTTGACAGGTGATTTGGCTCACACCCAAATTAACGGTTCTTCCGGGTGGTTTCCGTTTTCGCCGGGATCACACTGCCACCGATCCCGGTCAACGGCCACGGTCAACGGCCAACGGCCACGGTTACTCCTGTCCCTTGTATTGATACAGCCCAAGACAGGGCATACTAAATCGAGAAAACGATGTATAATCACGAAAGATCATGTACCGCATGTACCGGAGGTGCGACATGTACAAAAAAAGGTTGATTTTTTCGGTTGTCCTGGTGGTTGCGTTGTCGTGTGCCTCTTCGGGCAATTCGAAAACCAGGCAGATATTAAAAGGCCGCAAGGCACTGTTGATCATTGCCCCCCATAATTTTCGGGACGAGGAGTATGCAAACACCAGGAAGGAGTTACAAAAGGCCGGCATGAAGGTCACTGTTGCCAGTACCACGACAAATACCATCACAGGTATGCTGGGCATGAAGACGCGTGCGGATACGCTGGTATCCAAGGTTAACCCATTGAATTATGACATCGTGGCAATGCCAGGTGGTTCCGGTGTTAAGGTGTATTACGACAACCAGGTTGTCCTGGGGATATTTCGTAAGGCGTACAAGGCCGGCAAGGTTATAGGCGCGATATGCCTGGCCCCGGTGGTGCTGGGCAAGGCCGGCTTGTTGAAGGACAGGCATGCAACATCATGGAGCGGTGCAAAACGGATGATCCGTGCCCTTGGCGCGAAGGTCGTTAACAAGCACGTGGTGGTGGACGGAAGGATCGTGACCGGGGACGGACCGTGGGCCGCGCATGAATTTGGCAGGACCCTGGCAAACGTGTTGGCAAAGCAAATCGAGACTCAAAAAAAGGAGAAAAAATGAAGGTTGGCATTCTTACAGGCGGTGGTGACTGTCCTGGACTGAACAGTGCTATCAGGTTGGTTGTCAAGCGCCTGATACACGAGCATGATGCACAGGTGTATGGTTTCCTGGACGGCTTCAGGGGGGTGATTGAACAGGATTACAAGGTGTTGGATTTCGACAGCGTTTCCAACATCCTTGACCGTGGTGGCACGATACTGGGCACATCAAACAAGTACAATCCGTTCCGGGTGTATACAAAAGATGGGGTCCAGGACAAGTCTGACGAGGCCGTTCGGTATCTGGACAAACTGGGTATAGAATGCCTGTTCACGGTTGGGGGCGACGGCACCCAGACCATAGCAGCCGAGATGGCCAGAAAAGGGGTTCCGGTTGTAGGTATCCCAAAGACCATCGATAATGACCTGGTGGGCACGGAGTTTGCCATCGGATTCAAGACTGCTGCGGCGTTTGTTGCGGATGCGGTGATGCGGGTCAGGAGTACCGCGGAATCCCACCACCGAATCCTGGTTGTGGAAACCATGGGACGGTATGCCGGGTGGTTGGCTATGTACGGCGGTGCGGCCAGCGGGGCCGACGTGATACTGATCCCGGAGATACCGTACAAACTGGAGAAGGTGGCTGATTTCGTGGCGGCAAGGGCAAAAAAGGGCAGGAAATACAGCATAGTTGTGGTATCCGAAGGCGTAAAATCCGTTACTGGCAAGCGCGTGGTGCGCAGGGTTGTCAATGATTCCCCGGAGCCCTTGCGGCTTGGCGGTATAGGTGACCACATTGCCAACGAACTGGAGGATATGACAGGAATCGAGGCCAGGGTTACTGTGCTGGGACATCTGCAGCGTGGCGGCAGGCCGTTGCCTGAGGACCGGTTGCTGGCCTCCAGGTTGGCCTTCCACGCGGTGGACCTGTTTTTGGATGGGAAAACCGGCCTGATGGTAGCAGTGCAAAACGGGGATATTACAGAGGTTTCCATGGAAGTACCACACGGCAAACAGAGGTTTGTTACCATGGATGACCCGGTTTTTAAAATGGAACGGTCCATAGGTACTTGTTTCGGATATTGATTTCTTGAGGAGTCCGGAAATCCGGACCCATCCGGACTCATAGTCCGAAGCGCCGGACTGTTTGTATTGATGACCTGTTTTGCATAATTGTCTAATTTATTGATTTTGAATCATTATTCTTGGTTTTATGCATGCTGGCACATTACTTGCATTTAGGACGTTTTGTCCCTTTCGGGACGCTTGACAGGGCGACCGCGGTGGTCAGACAGCGCGCGCGGGGTTTAACCCCACAGACCTTTGGTGGTGGAACAGGTCTGTCCCAGGACCTGGATTTGGCTCGGCGTGCCGGCGGG
>WGCQ01000139.1 GCA_015493765.1 Deltaproteobacteria bacterium | reverse complement strand
GCATTCGCCCGTGCCAACGGTACAGGGTTTGCCCAGGTTTGGCCATGCCTCGTCCACCTTTCCGTCACAGTTGTTGTCCTTTCCGTCGCACACCTCGTCCGAGGGTTCCCCCGGCGTTGCATTGCACTGTACGCCGCTGCCATCGGCCTTGCAGACATACACCCCCGTGGCTGCGCATTCGCCCGTGCCAACGGTACAGGGTTTTGCAAGTTCAGGCCATGTCTCGTCCACCTTTCCGTCACAGTTATTGTCCTTTCCGTCGCACACCTCCTTTTGCGGGGTGGCCGCAGTACATTGCCAGCCCCCGTCCTTGCACACCCAGTCCCCTTTGCACGTCCCTATGCCCTCCACGGTTTTTTCGCAGGGCTTTGTCGGTTTGTCCGTGGGAAACTCGTCGGTAATACCATTGCAATTGTCGTCCTTGCCATCGCATTTTTCAGGCCCCGGTTCCTGTGCGTCGCAGCCTACCCACCCCTTGTCCTTGTCGCAGGTCTCGTGTCCAAAGCACCTGCCGTTATCGTTTTCCTTTACACATACCCGTGTTTTTCCATTCGTGGTAAGATTGCATGTACAGGATTTGGTAACAGGAAGGCATTGCTTGACCTGAGTACCATCAACCACGGATTGTGCATCCACGCACGCGTATCCCTGTGGGCACGTTGTCCTGCCGTTTCCACAATCGAGCCCGCAATATCCCTTGCCCTCGACCTTTACGCACCGCCCGGAATCGCAGTCAGTGTCCAGTTTGCAAGGCCGGCACAACGTAACCCCCGTAGGCGTGCATATGGATACCAGGTCGTTCCCTACCATCATGGTCCTGCAACTCCAGCCCACTGGGCAGTCAGTCACACAGGTCTTGGTACACTTGAATCCCTCCTGGGTCTGGATACAATACCCGCTATCGCACTCTTTGTTGGATTTGCAAGCGGCACCGAACCCTCCGGGGTTGATGGTTTCAGGTCCTGTGTCGCCTGAAACCTCTGCTGACTGTCCATCCCGGAATGTCTCATTCACCATGTCTTTATAGGCATCAGGATTCGGAGCATTGGTGTCCACGGTTGAATCCGTCCTTGATGAATCCACCTGGCAGTGGACATCACACGTGTTATTACCATTACCGGGAGGACACGTGTTCGAACCGCATCCAACGACGACAGCCAGCACCCCCAGAAAAAGCCAGTTCAGTCTCTTCATCCTGTTACCTCTTTCTTCTGTTGTTTTTATTACAAAACATGATCTTTTTAATTATAAACATCTGTGTCAAAATATGCAAAACTAACGCAGATTACCTGTCAGATTTGAGGACAAAGTTTGCAGAAATTGGTTCAGGTGTAAGAAGTTGAGCCAATTTGAGCACAGTCACAGCCCAAGCATCAAATGGGTACAACGACAAAGCAGGTGGACCGCTTGCAGCGCCTTGCCTAAGGCCTCAGGCCGTGACAACGAGCCGTCAGGCGCAGTTTCACTGCCGAATTTAGTCAGGTAATTGGGGTCAAATTTGATCCAAAACCCCAAAATATGTTATATTTTAAAAGGGAATGTATATGTCCGGGCAAGGAGCATATCATGAGGAAAAAAATCCAGGGTTTCACGCTCATAGAACTTATGGCCGTTGTGATTATAGTGGCCATTCTCTCTGTGGTGGCAGTGGTTTCATATTCCAGGTACCAGGCCAAGGCAAGGCTGATGGCGGGATATGGGTATATAAATGAAATCAGGACAAAGCAGGAAATGTATTACTCCACCTATTCCCAGTATGTCAGTACAGGGACAGGGGCTTCCGCACTAACGAATTACTATCCCTTCCCGGCAAAGAACCCGGTCCCCTACAAGGACCCCGGTTATCCGTGGGGCATAGATTGTTCCAATACCGGTGGTAATGCCGCGGCAGAAGGCTTTTGTGCACTTGGGTTCAGCCCGGGGGCCTACACGAATTGGGCGTTCGTTACGGTTGGTTGGTATCCTGGTATATCGTCAGCCAATGTGCCCGGGTGCATACATGACAGCAGCAGGCCGTGGTTCGTGATTCGCGCCTTGACAGCGGGTAACGTATCGGCCGGGGCACCTGATATCATCAAGGACTGCTACCACTTGCAGGCGACCTCCGAAGCCCCCATGATTGCAGAGATCCATTGCAAATTATGCCAAAACATAACCTGTGATGGCGGTGGATGTAAGTAATTCGGGTAAATCCCGAAAGTCGGGCAGGTAATGCCTGGGGTTTAGATATTTTTCCTGTCCCGCAAGGCCCGGCTGAGGGTCAGTCCGTCCAGGTAGCCTATGTCCGTACCCGTCGGGATGCCCATGGCCGGCCTGGATACGCGTACGTCCAGGCCTTTCAGGGTTTCCTTGATGTACATGGCCGTGGTATCGCCCTCCACCGTGGCATCCAGCGTGACAATCACTTCCTTGATGTTCGGGTCGGCCGTGCACCTGTTCTTGATGGCATCAAGGGACAAATCCCCGGGCATGGTGCCGCGCAAAGGCGAAATCAGACCGCCCGTCACGTGATACAGGCCGTTGTAGGTCCCTGATTTCTCCATGGCAGCCAGGTCACGTATATCCTTGACCACGCAAATCACTGTCCGGTCCCGCTGCGGATCACTGCATATCGTACACAGTCCGCCTTCCGCCAGGTTGTTACAAACCGGGCACAACGTTACCTTTTCGGCCAGGTCGGACAACGCTTGTATCATCTGATCGATGTAGGTCCTGCCCTCGTCGAATATCTGCATGGCATACCTGGTTGCAGTCTTTTCACCGACCCCAGGCAGTCGTTTCAATGCATTGATTACCCGGATGAAGGGTGCGGGCAGTTGCTCCATCACTCCGTCATTTTAGTGGGGTCAATACCTGTGACATCCATGGCCGCCTTGGACATGGCTTCATCCGAAATTTTCTTGCTTTCCCGGAGTGCCTGATTCACAGCGGCCGCCAGCAAGTCCTCCATGAAGGCCTTGTCGCCGCTGTTGTACAACCCATCCTCAATTTCCACCCTGCGACAGTCCCCCGAGGCCGACATCGTAACCTTTACCAGTCCCCCGCCTGCCTCACCGGTGACCGTTACGTTTTTTAACTGGGCCTCCACCGCCTTGATCCGTTCCTGGAACTGCATTGCCTTGCCCAGAAGGTCCTGGAATGCATTGTTTTCGTCTGCCATGGTCAATCTCCTTCTGTTTCCACCCGGATCACCTGCGCGTCCAGAGTGCTGACTATGTGGGAAACAACGTTGTGTTGCTGCAAACGCAGACCCTTATCCGGTGCAGGCCTGGTGGTGGCTTGTGCCTGGTGCGGTCGGCCGGTTGGCGGGGATGAATTGCCGGTAGTTGATGTATTGCCTGTGACTGGTTCAGGCTGTGACCGGTCTGACAGGGACATTACTGGCCTGGACTCCAGGCCCTGCAATTTGTGAATTATGGTGTCGATGTCAGCCAGGCTGCCCAGCAGCGACGCCCTGGCAACCGCAGCCAGAACCACGAGGTCAGGATAGGATGACGATACGGCCTTGTCAGCCGCCTCAACGAATATGTCCAGCAACAGCAATACCTGGGCGGTCCTGCCCGCGCCTTTTGCCAGGATGCTGCGTTTTTGTACATCGGAAAAGGCCACGCCGGAGTCGGGTTCATCAGGCAATAACAGCAACGACAGCGCCTGCGAAAGGAAGGTGGCAAAACCCTTGACAAAACTGCGTGGGGAAATGCCATGCCCTTTGGCCTTGTTGAAGACCCTCATAGCGGTGGCCGCATTTTCGTGCAGAAGGGCACCAAACAGATTGATGTAGTAACTGCGGTCGGCAACCCTCAGGACCTCGCCCACCTGCTGTTCCGTGAAACTGGCACCGGCGAAACTGATCACCTGGTCCATCAGGCTTTCCGCATCCCTCATGCTGCCCTCGGCCTGCAACGCGATCAGCCTGAGGGCCTCGTCCGTTGCCTCCACCGACTGGTCCCTGGTAATCTGCTGTAATTGCTCGACAATCTGGCCCACCGATAGCCTGGTGAAGTCAAAGCGTTGCACCCTGGACATGATCGTTTCGGGTACTTTCTGTGGTTCCGTGGTGGCAAAGATGAATTTCACATACGGCGGTGGTTCCTCCAGTGTCTTCAGCAGCGCGTTGAATGCCTCCTGTGTCAGCATGTGGACCTCGTCGATGATATAGATCTTGAATCGGTCCCTGGCTGGTGGATACGTGATGGTTTCCCGCAGGCTTCGGATTGCATCGATTCCGCGGTTGGATGCGCCATCAATTTCTTTTACATCTATTGCATTGCCTGCGGTGATTTCCTTGCAACTCGCGCACTCCTGGCACGGTGTCGGCGTGGGGCCTTTTTCGCAATTCAAGGCCTTTGCAAATATGCGAGCCACAGTGGTCTTGCCCACTCCGCGGGTACCGGAAAACAGGTAGGCATGTCCGACCCTGCCCGTGGTAATCGCGTTACGCAGCGCCCTTACCACGTGTTCCTGACCCACCAGTTCCTCAAAGGACTGAGGTCTGTACTTTCTTGCTGTGGCTAAAAACGACATTGCTTAAAAATCCAAACCGGCGGGATACCCGCCATCACCGCTACCGTTGCTTTCTTCCGAACCTGGCGGATTCACGGATCAGGCGTCATCCCACCGGCATCGGTAAGATTAACAAAAAACAATCGTCATGTAAACACCCAAATTACCTGAATAAATTTGGCAGTGAAACTTCGCCTGACGGCTCGCAGTCACGGCCTGCGGCCTTAGGGAGGAGTACGCCGCAAGCGGTCCATCTACGTTGTGTTTGCACCCATTAGGCTACACGGCTTTCGTTTTCACCGGGATCACACGGTCAACGGCCACGGCCACAGTCAACGGCCACGGAAAGGCCGGCGAGGCCGAGGGTGTTTATTTGATGGCAATTCCAGGGTGGGTTTAGAACCCACCCCTACGAATATTGTGTAAATTCAGTCTGTTATGACACAAGAAAAATTGTGCGTTGGGTAACATAAGGCAGTGCCACAGTCGGACCCAGTAACCGATATGCAAAAAATCTCGCAACTCAAAAAATGCTATAAATGCATGCAAATGCGCTGCTATAAACGCCAAATGTTTGCCTTAATCCCCTGTACACGTGTTTTGTCAGAATGGACGATCTTGACCCTTGGTTTTGTAATGTTTTTGATAAACAACGCATTCTAAAAATATCCTGTATCGAAGATTCCTCGGCTAAATAATAGGTATTTACAATAAAATGTGGTTTATATATAATGAAAAATCTGGAGGTTGTAATGCTAAAAAAGGTTATATCTTTTACGCTGTTGGCAATAGGATTCGTCTTAACAGGTTGTTCCAACAATAACGCCAATGATCAAACGGATTCGTTCGTTAGTACCGACACAACGGGTAATCAGGACGCCGTCGAACACCATGATGCAAATCACCCTGCAACGGACAACAGGATATCGGACGCCAAGCCTGAGGACAATAGCCCCTCCACTGATACGGTTTGTCAGGCCAAAACCTGCCAGGATTTGGGCTGGGCTTGCGGTGAAGGGGATAACGGGTGTGGGGATGTTCTGCAGTGCGGTCAATGCCCTAAGGGTACATACTGCGGCGCTGACCACAAGTGCGGCACTAAGCCCCGTTTTTGCGGAAACAATACGTGTAACGAGGATGAAAACTGTGGAAATTGTCCGGAGGACTGCGCATGCGGTGGCGGACAGGTATGCTTCAATGACCACTGCTGTCCACCAGAGAGTTGCCGGGTTCTGGAATGGGAATGCGGAAAAGGCGACAACGGGTGCGGCGGCACGGTGGATTGCGGAAACTGTGATGCCGAGCACACGTGTATTAAACACAAATGCAAGATGAAACCCAAATGCGGGGACGGCAAATGCAATGGAAATGAAAATTGCGGCACGTGCAAGGCTGACTGCGCATGTAGAAACGTCGAAATCTGTGAGAACGGAAAATGCAAAGATTTGGATTCGGACCACGAGTGGGTGGATCATAATACCGGGTTGATGTGGGAAGCCACGCCCATGAGCAAGCACATCAAGTGGGATGAAGCGGATGCATATTGCAAAGCACTGGAACTGGATGGCTATACAGGATGGCGCATACCAACCATCGATGAACTGCGTACACTAATCCGCGGATGCCAGCATACGGTGGTTGGCGGGGATTGCAAGGTTTCCGTGTCCTGCGCATCGGATACGTGTGGCGATACGGATGCGTGTCGTGAGGCATGCCTGGAGGGCGAGGGGCCCGGGGATAATGACTGTTACTGGCCCGTTGTATGGATCAAGGGCACATGTAATAACGGAGGTTTTTGGAGTTCTACCCTGGACACCAGTCAGGCTGCCACGGTGTGGGAAGTCCGTTTTAATACGGGGGCAATCCGTTCCGAAAGCAAGAACTGGAAAGATTACGTGCGCTGTGTACGCAACGGCGAATAAGTTTTTTCTAATCCCTTTGTACCGAATTACATATCCGGGATTTTTCGGCTATAATCCAGGCAGAAGTCAGGCCATGGATACCATACTATGCCCATCGTGCAGTGCTGAAAACAGCGCAGCCAACACATCGTGCTCGGAGTGTTCTTCCGAACTGCTCCTGAATGGCAGGTATTACCTGATACGGAAACTGGGGGGTAAAGACAGGGTAACTTACCTGGGATTCGACTCTGTGGACAAGAAAAAGGTCATAATAAAGGAACAGTCCTTGAAACAGATAGAGAACTGGGGCAATCGGGATGCATTCATGCAGGAAAGTGCGGTTCTTTCTCAGATCCACCACAAGGCGATTCCACGCCTTATCGATACCTTCGTCGTATCGCCGGATGCAAGCGCACCAGGACCTGCCATCAATGCAAGGTCATACATAGTGACCGGGTTTATCGACGGGATCCCATTGACGGAGGAAATCAGACATAAACGGTATACCGAGTCAGAAGTTATTGATATTATTAAGGAACTTGCCGGTGTCATAGAGTATCTGCAATCCTTGCGGCCACCGGTAATACATGGCAACCTGAATCTGTCCAACATCATCCGGAGGCCTGACGGCTCATTGGCCGTGATAGGTTTTGGTAAGGTTACGGACATGAATACGGTGAATGAGACACGTGAACCATCGGATTTCATGGCACCTGAACAATTGGAAGGTCGTCCCGGCCTGGGTACGGATTTTTATGCGCTTGGTGTGATCGCTGCCGTCCTGTTGACCAGGAAAATGCCTGCCGGGATCATGGAAAATGGTTTGCTAAGACGTGACATTTTCTACGGCGGACCAGAGATAGTGGGTTTGCTTGAGAAATTACTATCGAAGGACGCGGATGTACGAGTCAGGTCCCTGGAAGACATAAAAAATATCCTCCGCCAGGCCCCCCTCGCCGTACTCGATCTCAAGGTCAAACGTGAATTCAACCGTATAAACGATATATTCGAAAAAATTCCCACTAAGAAAAACTGCAAAACCATGTCCGAGCGCCTTGCCAGATGGTTATTTGGTACGACAATCGGGGTATTTGCCGTAACGTGGTATTTTCAGACCTGGTACTGGGGACTGCTGTTGGGCGCCCTTGTTTTTTTTGCCGGCGGTCTCAGGCTGGAGGCCAGGATCAAAAAACTGGCCAGTCCCCTTTTGGACCTGATGATGGAAAGCTCCGACCCGTCCGTGGAAAAGGAATTGACCCTGGTGGTTGTAAGATTATGGTCAAGCCTGCACGGAATGGACCTGTTTTTTAAAGATATACTCAAGGAATACCAGGATACAGAGACCATGGCCGGCAGGATCGATCCCCAAAAAATCGACTGGTACGAAAAGAAGGTGAAGGGTTTGTCCCTTTCCCTGCTCCACCAGGAACAAGAAGAAAATACTCGGAAGAAAAATTCCAACCCCAGGAGGTAATTTGGAATTTGGGATGCTATTGACAATATTTAGATTCATAACTACTCTTAGTTCGACCTTTTTTGGAGGAAATAATGGCTGGACCCAAGGTTACCGTTACGGTTGACCCATCAAAAGCAAAAGAAAAAAGCAAGGAAGACCGCCTTGCAGGCGTCAAACGGATTATTGCCGTAGGTAGTGGCAAGGGTGGAGTGGGAAAATCCACCGTTGCCGTGAACCTGGCCTATGCCCTTCGCAAGATGGGGGGTACGGTGGGCCTGTTGGATGCGGATTTCTATGGCCCGAGTGTACCTACCATGCTGAACCTGAAGGGTGTGCAACCGGCAGTGGACGAAAGCAAAAAAATCATCCCCCCGGAACGTTATGGAATGCGCGTATTTTCCATGGGTTTCCTGATAAAGGAAGGGGACGCGTTGATATGGCGCGGACCCTTGCTGGGAAAGGCCGTGGCACAATTCCTGGATGATGTTCGATGGGGGGATTTGGATTTCCTGATCGTTGACCTGCCACCCGGGACCGGTGATATCCAGTTGTCTTTGACCCAGATGATACCGATCAGCGCCAGCATTGTTGTAACCACGCCACAGGACGTGGCCTTCAGCGACGTGATCCGTGCGGCGCGGATGATGGAGGTTACAAAGGTCCCGTTGCTGGGCGTTATCGAGAATATGGCGTATTTCAGGTGCCCGGAATGCGGTGCGGTGCACAAGATATTTGGCGAGTCACACATCCAGGAAAAGGCCCAGGAGTACAACATCCGTTACCTGGCTGAATTGCCGTTGGTGCCCACGATCAGCGAGGCCAGCGACAGGGGCGAGCCGATCATCCTGGTGGACCCGGAAAGTGAAGTTTCCAAGAAATACATGGAACTGGCGGAGCGTATAGGCGTCGAAGTCAAGCCGCGATAGTATGGCGACACGTATATTTACAGGCCTGCTGCTGACCGCTATTTTCATGGGTATTGACCTGTTTGCCCCGATATGGGGACTCCAGGCGTTCCTGGGGTTTGCAGGGATCCTGGCTGCCAGCGAACTCTGTCGTCTCGGCGGCAGGGGTGTGCGCACAACCGACCAGTGGGTTGCCGTTATTGCCGTGCTGGTATTACTGCTGGGTTCTGCCTTCGGGCTGCCTGCGTTGCCAGTATTTGCCGGGCTTTCAGGCATGATACTGTTGTATGTGCTGTTCACGTATAAGCCCATGGACACAGCCGGACAGAGGGCTGTTTCCGTGCTTGCTACAACCGCCTATATCGGGGTGTTTTTTTCCGCATTCATGCGGCTTGCCGCTGTACCGCATGACAAGGGTCGTTACCTGGTCCTTATCGCGGCTGCCGTGGCATTTTTGGGGGACACGGCTGCCTATTTCGGCGGCAAGGCAATGGGACGACACAAATTGTGGCCTGCGGTGAGCCCCAAAAAGACCTGGGAGGGCTCATTTTCCGGTATCCTCGGCAGCATACTGGGCGCCCTGGCCGTCAAGTGGTTGTTTGATACGGGATTTGGTTACGTCGGACTGATAGTGTTTGCGATCATCGGCGGGGCACTGGGACAGATGGGTGACCTGGTGGAGTCCGTGTTCAAGCGCAGTGCCGGGGTGAAGGACTCCGGCACCTTGCTGCCCGGGCACGGCGGGGTATATGACAGGGTGGACGCATTCATGTTTACTGGTGCGGCCCTGTACCTGTGGTGGACCCTGATCGGATGGCTGTAGCCATGTCTTGACGCCGTAATTTCATCGGATTGCAAAAATCGTGGGCCTGTCGGCCTTGGAACCGGGTAAAGCCTGGTTGGGTTCATCCTTGAGCCGGGTTGCAAGCCGTTTGAATACACGTCCCACCAGGGGGAGCCACAAGGCGGCATGGATGGTTTTCCTGACAAAGACGCCTGTCATCGGTGATAATATCTTGAGTTTATTGAATGTTTTTGATGTGCTTTTTATCCGGTATGGACCGATGTGGATTTCATGGACAAGGCCTATCAGGTCCTGTGGGGTTACCATCTCCGGACGGGCATGGGGAAACGTGTCCCCCAGGGTAAAGCACGTCTGCGAAACCCGGGCGATCACCCGGTGGCAGTGGATGCCTGCTGGTGTCATGTAGCAGATCACGTCCCCGGTCCGGATGGCCCCAAAATCGACCATCTTGACCGTGATCCTGCTGTACGGCCAGATCGCGGGCAGCATGGACATGCCTGTTACCCGGAACGTGGCGCTACCGGTCTTTTGGACCTTTTCCCGGAGCATCCGGGGCACTGCCGAAGAATTGTTCATAGGCCTCCCTGGTCCACTGGGCTGTGGTACAGGCATCAGGATACGGCATCAGTGAGTCGCCGGTTGCCTGGAATGCCCTGCCCGGACAGAAATTGCAGTAGCCGAACAGGTTGCAGGTCTTGCACTGGACCCGGTCCCGCATGAACCAGCTGCGGATACGCTTGAACAACGGGGAATCGAACCAGATCTCGCGCAGGCCCTGCTGTTTCAAGTCACCCGCAACCACGGGCCATGCCACGCACGGATGGACCAGGCCGTCCGGTCCCACGTGCATGGCCGAGCGGCCCGCATAACACAGGGGTTCGGACAGGTCGTAGCCGTCGGTATGGGGCGGATGACCGCCGTTTTTCTGCAGCATGGCCAGGCTTACGTGCACGAAGGCATCGTGTTCCATGGCGTAAGCCTGGGGTGCTTCCCCCTTGGTTTCGCTGGGCATGACCCACATGGTGATCCCGTTTCCTATGCCCATGTCGTGAAAACGGGCTTGTAATTCAGGGACTTCCTGGTAGTTAAAACGAAGGGCCGATGAATTGACCTGTACCCGGATGCCGGCCTTGTGCAGGTCAAGGATTGCTGCCATGGCCTTGTCAAAAGACCCGGGTACGCGCGTTACTGCATCGTGGGTCTCAGGTCTGCCACCGTGCAAGCTGATATCCACCCACACCAGGCCTAAACTGGCCATGAAATCAATATCCTGCGATCTCAAATATATGCCGCTGGTCTTCAACCTGACCACGAAACGCAGTTGCCTGGCATATTCGACCAATTCCCATAAATCCTTGCGCAACAGGGGCTCACCACCCGAGAATACGACCTCCAACACGCCCAGGTCCGCGGCCTGGTCCAGCAGGCCCTTGACCATACGGGTATCCATCAATGCGGGATGGACCGACTCGCTGCCCTTTGCAAAACAGTGGACACAGTTGAGCGGACATTCATAGGTCAGGTCAATATGCATATTGACTGGCAGACCCTTTGCCGCATAAAATGCATACAATGCTTTAAGGGGATCAGGAGAGGATTCCATCAAACTGCTCCTTTGAGGGCTGATTCAGGCTGAATTGCAGTCTTCGCACCGGGACCATCCCGCCAAGTTCGATTGCCCGGTCCAGGATTGCCTGCTTTACCCGGGGACTGCCCGAGAATGTAATCGTGTTTTCAAGGATACTGGATATGGCATCACCGGGTGTGAGTGTTTTTGCCTTCCAGGTATTGGACTGGATGATGCGGTTTATTGAACGCAGGGGGGCCCGCAATACCTGGTGCGGTCGTTTTTCCCATGCAGGAAACGGGCCTGCCAGGGCCTGGGGGCCATCAGGGCCAAGGTAGATCGGTGTAAAGTCGTCCGCAATCAGTTTGCCGGGCAGGACCTGGCTGATCGTGGACTTGCCTGCACCGCTTGGCCCTGTGAACACATGGGCATGTCCCTCCATGGCCAGGCAACTGGCATGCATCACCAGGCCGTTCATAAAGGGCAGGATGTCACAGTACAGGACCTTGAGCAGGCCCACCAGGTGAACCTTGAGCATTCTTGTATCACCACGACCGATAATACAATGCGCATTCCATGCATGGCCCATGCACAAGGTATCTTTTCGTGCCATTTGCCACTCGCCCCCGGGGAAATCACCTGTATATTCGGTGCCTTCAACCGGTGTTCCGGTTGGTTTACCTGTACCAACTTCTATGTTGAAATAATTGGTGAATCTTTTGCTGGAAGGATAATCCGATTCCTTTGATAATAGAGATGTCAGAATATCTATAATTATGTAATCTTTACTGATTATACGGATAGGAAAAAACGGCGACCGGAAATTAAACACGAGTTTTGCTTAGTACTCAACTACCGTACATGCCACAGGTGGCATCAAAAGGATCATCCGGACAAGCCGGGGTGCTGAGTGCGTTTTGTACTGTAATCTCCTGGCTTTTGACCTCAGGTATAGTAAACTCTTGTTTTTTATCTATTTGAGCCTCTTTATCTTTTTTCTCAAGGTCTTTCATATTACCTCCTTTAGTACAAGATGACCTGATAATTGCCTTGGTCTCTACCAACAATTATATCATAAAATCCATCATTATTAAAATCACCAATGGCCTTGACGTGAGAAGTACTACCCGACCCCCAACCAAAATCAGGATTTGTCGGGTCGTACGGATTTCTGAATGCCATGTTGGTGACCGGGAATGTGCCTTCTGCAAAGGCCCCCTGTTTTGCATAGTTCGACCGGAAGTACACGTATCCATCGGCACCAAGGGTGTTGTCGTTTGTAAACAGTATGCCTGACCTGGTCAGGCCATCGAATGGTCCGGATATGCTGACGTTGGATATATGGCCTACGATCACTGTGCCGTTATTGTTTGTAAAGACGCCTGGTACAATTTCATCCGTATTTTGGGGATCGATCCTGGCATCCGACCCGAATTGACCTGCCAGGAAGTCGCCTGAGAATATGAAGATGTGTTTCAGGGGGTTACCTGTTTGGTAGTAGTCCGTGAACATGAAGTCGGGTTTGTCCCCCCAGCCCAGGTCCCACTGGCCGTCATTGTCCCAGGTGACTTTATCCGCCATGCCAGTGTCCACCCGGGCCCTGACCACGTTTGGCTGGTCACCCGAGCCGTCCCACTTCGTGGATACGGACAGTACCTGGGTAGCATTGGTACTGCGGCCCTTGAACAGGTAGTAACATCCGGGATTCCGGTACTGGCCGATCACGGCCTCGTCCTTGCCGTCACCGTCAATATCCTTCAAATAACCCACGAACATGCCAAAGAAGTAGTACGTGCCACTCACCGTATCCGTGAGTTGGAATACCGTTACCTTGTTCGTGTTGAGGTCAGTCGGATTCGACAGGTCAATATCGAGATTTGTTGCATCCTTCCATTGTGGGGCACCAGGGACCAGGTACGCCTTGTTCTCCCTCTTGGATGCGATCAACAGGTCCTTGTAGCCGTCACCGTTGAAGTCACCATTCAAAGTCATTTGTGTACCATAAGAGCCGTAATTGAATCCTGAAATGACCACATTTGGTGTGGAATTGATCTGACCATTTTTTACACCGAAAAATATGTAAACCTTGTGTGGATTACTGGAGCCTGCACCGGATGCCACGGCCAGGTCATTGACGCCATCACCATCGATGTCACCACCCACGACTGGTGAACCAAATCCACCCTCACCGCTGGTGATGTCCGTACCCTTGAAACACTGGTAATTGGCACCTCCGTTGTTGGTCAGGGTGACATCCGTGGGTGTTTTGGTCCCATAGACCACGCAGATCATGTCCGAGGCATAGCCGCCCACTGCAACATCCGCCAGGCCGTCCCCGTTGACGTCGCCGATGGGCCAGGCCCTTTGCCACAATGTGGACTTGTCCTGGAAATCAGCACCAGCACTGATCTTGACGTGGTGCATACACAAATCCACTGCCTTGGACGCCTGCACAGGCCCCTTGTTGCCAACCGCGTCCACGGCACGCACGGCAAAATAGTACGTGCACTTTGCCGGGTCCGTTTGCGGTGCAAAGGAACAGGGGTCGTTGAATACACGCGTATCAGGCCCTGTTACATCGAAGGTTATTGCCTGGCCCGGGTCCTCGCCGCCGGGCAGTGCATTGGTCTTTAGCAACGTATCCAGGGTGCACGCATTATCAAAATCCGTATCGGAAGTGATAGGCTGCCTGGAGTAGCGTACCTCGTACCTGGTGGCACCCACACCCGATGGGTCGTCCTGGTTGCTGTCCACTGCCGACCATGTCAGTTCCGCCTTGGGCTGCCTGACATTGATTGCCTGTACCGTGCCAATGGCCACAGCACTCGGCGGGATCAGGTCCACATCGCCCTCTATGCTGACATCCGTATCGTTGCCAGCCGCATCCACCACGTGCAGGGTCAACGTGTTGTGCTTCTGGTCCAGCAGCGTGACGTAAGTCAGTTTTATTGTGGCGCTGTTGTCACCGTTTAGCTTGAGCGGGAGCGTAGGGGCCTGTGGCGATACAGGGGTTGTATTGCCGTCCACGGTCCTGTCAAGCCTGTTTATGTATCCGTCTGCACGGTTATCGTCAGTAATTTGCACGAGCAGGTTGCTTTGCAATCCAGCCTGACCCGGCAGCAGGTCCTGGGCCGTACCCAGCAAGTATTGTCCGTTCGCCTGGGGCTGGACACCCTCGATCTGCACTGTCACCTTTGGGTCGTGCAGGTCAACTGTGACATGCAGGTCCGCAGTCTTCTGGGTGCCACCGAACACGACCGTGGCATGGGCGTCAAAGGTTTCGTTGTGACTTACGGGCACGTCCTTGATCTGTATGTATGAACTGCCCAGGTCCGTGGCGTAATAATTCTGGCCGTCCCCCTTGGTCAGGCTCACGGAATCCGGCTGACCGCAGGCAGGACTGACGTATATCTGGAAAGTATGTGTTGTGCTGTCACAATCCTGGCCCGGATTGGGGTTGCAGTCCACGTTTCCAATGAAACCGGTATCCACGAAATTGATATAACAACTGGTGAGTTGCAAATGGATGTCTTTTTCCGTGGATGCCTCGTTGCCAGCGGCGTCCTTTACATTGACGATCAGTTTCATGTATTCGCCGTTTGGCAGTGTAACGGTCACGGGGTCTTCCACATCCCCCGGGTGGGCAAGCGGTGTGGATGGAACCAGTTCCCGGACATCCGTGCAATTAGACCAGTTCGCATCGCAGCCTATTGCAATGCTGATGCTGTAAGTCACCGCGTCATCAGACGTGCTGAACTGTGTGGTGAACTGGAAACCGGGTTTGGTGTTGTCGGCATCGTCCGCATCCTTCAGGTTTACCGGGTCCTGAGCAGGTTGTTCAATATTGACGGAAGGCAGCGTGGTATCCACAATGACATCCGTGTTGATCGTGGTTGTGTTGCCAGCAGGGTCAGTGGTCTCAACACTGATATTATTGTGACCTTCGGGCAACAAGTATGCGAATGTCAGCATCCCGTCCTGGTCGATTTGTCCGGTTTCCTGGTGCGTGGTGCCATCCTCGGTAACCACTTTCAGGGTCGCATCCTGTCCAATGACGTCATCGCTGTGCACGGCCTGGACAGTAACCTGTTTGGAATCACCGTGCTTGATATACTGGGCTGTGGGGTACACAAAAATCAGGTCAGGTGGGGTTTTGTCCACCGTAAGTGCCACTGACGGGGCTGGCGGGTTGTCATTCAAGCCCGGGCTTGTGTTACCCGCCTTGTCCGTCACGATTGCATAGAGCGTGTACTTTCCGTCGGAAAGGTCAATTTTGTACGTACCATCGCCACTAAAGGCCGGGTCAGAGGCAACGACCTGGCCGGCACCGGAATAAATATTCAGGGTCCCGCCTTCCGATGCCTGCACGTGGAATTCGTATTTACCATCGGCGTCGAGTTCGTCCTTGTTCAGTGTGCCCTTGGGATCGAGCGTATCGGAGGTGCACTCGAATGTGTTCACAACGGGTGCCTGGGTATCCACAGTCACAGGCAGCCACCTGGTGTTGGGCTGTGTTGATGTCTCTTCGTAACTATCCACCCAGTCCCCGTTGGTGCCAAGGACCTCGACCTCCAGGGCCTGGTCCCCCTGTGGCAGATTGTCTATGGCAGGATACAGGGTCGCAGTGGTACCGGCAGACGGAATGGTGGCATAGTAGATTGCGTGGAACCCGGAGGCCTGGCACTCGTCACCCTGGGCACCCGGGGCATCCGTGCAAACCCTGACGTTGTTTGGTGCCGCTGCCACGTTGGAGTACTGTATAATAACCGATGTATTTGACTTTAGTCCCCAGGCAATTGTGCATGAACTGTTCTGTCCACGCTCCAGGCATACGCCCGTAGTGCACTGGTCGTTGGAATGACAAATTTTGAACTGGGAACTTACTATGCGAACCAGCGGTGCATGGATCTGAACCGATACTACCTTGGTTAACTCTGCCTGGTTGCCCGCCTTGTCCCGGACAATGCACTTCAGGGCCACGGACCCTTCGGGCATGGTAACGTTACCAAAGTTTACGGCGGCAGGATGGTGTTGATCAATATCCGTTTGTATGTCCGCGGTGTATTGCTGGGCAGCGCCACCAACCAGGCCCACGTTCAGCACGGCCTGCTGGCCCGCCTCTACGCCTCCCAATAATACGACTACCGGGTACTGGAACCCGGGCGTATTGGGATCCGCGTCACTCGTGTCACCCAGCAGATACGTTGAGGATGGCTGTTTAAAGCCCCTTATAACCGGTGGCGTACGGTCCACGCTCACGTGGATCGGTCCTGCCTGGGCCGTTTGCCCCAGGGAATCGCTGACCTTTGCCGTAAACTGGCACATCGTGTTATTTGGCAACACAATGCCAGTGAACGAACAGGCGTTGTTGGCCACGGTGCACTGGGCCTGCTTGTCGCCCCCACCACAGTTCCAGGTCAATGTGGCGGACGAACCGTCCTCCACGTTCTGGGTGGCCACCTGGATCACGGCGTGGCAATCCCCCGCCCCGGCCTGGCATACGGTAGATGCCAGGTTTATGTACCCATTGTCCTTCAGCGCGACAAAGGAAATTTGGGGCATGCCTTGTTTCAAATACAGACGCCTGGGGGACGAGGCCCCGGTCTTGCCACCTTGCGTTGCCATGGCCACGAACGTATCCCCGGTTGGGGACAGATTGTCAATATCGAAAGTGACGAAACCATCAGGCCCGGATAATACATCCTTCTTGAACACCGTACCGTTTTTCAGCAAACTGACCTTCAATCCGCTCAGGGGATTACGACCCTGGTCCTGGACCAGCACCTTGATCTGGAACGGTACTTTGGCCACCGGTCCGTCCGCCGGAGGATCCACGATGGTGACGCGGGGGACGTCCAGATGCAGGGTTACGCCCAGCACGGCCTGTGTACCCACGTTACCAGCCGCATCCGTTGCCCAGGCACGCAGTTCGTTGATCCCTGGGATCAGGGTGACTGACGTGAAATCAACAGCATTATTCGTTGCGTCCTTGCAGACCTGGCTGTCACCGTTGATAGTGAGGCACACCCTGGTCCCATCGTCGCCGCCTGACACTACATTCACGTGTACGGTTGCCTGGAAACCGGGAGTCCCCGGGTCCGTATCCGGTGACACTGCCGGGTCAATATCCTGCGCAGGTGCTGTAATTTCAACCGCCGGGGCCGTTGTGTCCAGGGTAAATGTAACGTTGGTCAGGCCGTCCGGGTTTTCGGATGCCTTATTGCCGAATTTGTCCTGAACATCAACAGACAGGTCATAGGTCCCATCAGGCAGCAGGTCCCCGCCTGAACTCTTCAACGGAATATCGTAAGTGGCCCCTTCCAGGCCCAGTTTGGCGGGCGCGTCCATATCCAGTACTGTGATTCCGCTGTCGTGGTCCTTTATGGTGATATGCGGGGTCTTGCCCTGGACGAACGAGGATTGCAGGACCAGGTGCAATGTATGGGCAGTTACAAATGACTTGTTTGCAGGGTCCAGGATGCGAAGTTTCGGACCCGGTAGCCCGATGGTGAATCGTACGGGTGAGGAACTGCCAGGGTTTGCGGCATTATCCATTACGTAGCACTTCACATCCGTGCCCAGTCCTACGGTGTCCAGGGTAACCGGAATAGTGATATCACCGGTCATCACACTTGTAATGCTTTTCTGGCCCACCATGGCCGGAGGGAGTGGGTTAGTCGCGTTCTGGCAGTAAACCTGAATGGTAACCGGGGGTGTGATAGTATCAAAGGCCACCTTGAAATTGGTATCATACACCATGGGCGTCTGGAGGTCCGCATCATCCTTTGCAAGCAGCACTTCACCTTGCTGCGGCCACTTGATCACGTAGTTGGATTTTGTGATGTGCACGGAGATATCTTTTTCGGCAGTCCCTTCGTTTCCACATGAATCCTGGGCGATCGCCTGTATGCTATACGCACCGTCATTTACGAAATCGAACTTGGTTGAAAAATTGTTATTGTTGTCAATTACCGAAGTCACATAGTCCTTGCCATTCAATTTCAAGGCGACAGGCTGGCCATCAGAGCCTTGTACCGTGCCTGCCAGGGTGATATTCAGGCCGTTCGACGGGTCCTGGTCCTCGTCATCTTTAAGGGTAAGGTTGTCCTTTGCCGGCTTCGTAATTTTGATGATTGGTGCCTGGTTGTCCACCACGTAGCCCAGGGTCAGGGGCGCTGAATCCCTGCTTGGATCGGTCGAATCCGTGACCTCCGCCTTCACACTAATAGGAAAGTCGTTGACCTTGTCCAGTTGGGCCACGGTGATCAGGAACTGGGCCTTGCCGTCCACAATATTTTTTGTCTGGGTTACCGGTTTTCCGTTTTGCCATCCGACTGTCAAGGTCGCCTTGTCACAGGTCTTGTCCGGGTTATACACGATGAATGTACCCTGTACGCCCGGTGTGTCCGGGTCACCATCGGTGACTATACACTTGCCTTTGGGCTGGACCTGGACCTCGCAAGTCCCCAGGTCCAGGATTACATGTTTGGTGGCAAAGGCTATTACGCCCTTGGCATCCCGGGCCTCCACTCGTATATCGTAGCCCGCTTTGCTGCTGGAAAGGGTGACCTCCTGGAATTCTGCGGTGAGGTCCTGTTTCAAGGTTGCCGTATATGGATATTCATTCCCGGCAATGACAAGATAAATCTTATGACCAGGTTCCAGTCCCGTAGTTGTCACCATTATATCGGTCTGGAAACCGGTGCGGTCCTTGTATGCATCCGGCTCGTCGTTGGCTGTCAGCACAACCTTATCCTTATACCGACCTTTGGGACCCTTTGGCGTGGCAAATGCAAAATCCATGGTGACAGGATGATTGTGTGTCATATCTGTACCTTCCGCCACTTCCGTGGAATCCACCATATAATCAGGTGCGTCCCATTGCGTCACATCCTGATCCGCGTTACCAGGCGGATTACTCGACGCGCAACCAATCAACAGAATCGATGAAATCAGAAAAGCAAATCCTCTACGCATCATGGACGGCCTCCATCGGAATCATACTCAATGTTTATTATACCTTTTTTAACCAGATCATCCAAAAACGCCATAACCGTGTCCCTGTAGTGTTCCGGCGCTCGGCTTACATCAAAGGTCCCGGACACATCGTTCCATATTATATCCGGGCGAATCCCCTCAGTATGCCTGCTTATCAAGTCCAGGATGAATACTCCAGTTGGGTCTTCGACTCTGTGCAATACATTATCCAGGGTTACAATTAAATAGGTATCTTCAATCTTTCTGATCGCAAGTTTTTTATTCAACCTGAATAGTCTGTTCCCATTCATAAGGGTATAATAATCCCTTGCATCGACCACGTCAAGAAATAGAGTGGTTCCCGAGGGATCTTCGATGTGAGGTTATTTTTAGAACACGTTATTCATCAAACCGTTACAAAACCAAAGGTCAAAATCATCAATTCTGACAAAATACGTGTACAAGGGGATTAGGGTAAGCATTTGGTGGCCATAGCATCATATTTGCATGCAT
>WGCQ01000138.1 GCA_015493765.1 Deltaproteobacteria bacterium | reverse complement strand
TTGAAATACAAAGATAATTCAAGATGCCGGCTGGAAGCCGGCGATCCCAGGTGGGACCTTTTCAACACCCTCCGGCCGCCTGCGCTCCACGGCTTGCGTCACCACCGAAACCCACGGTCTCGGCCAACGGCCAACGGCCACGGACTCGGTCAACGGACTCGGCCAACGGCCACGGTCTCGGCCCACGGCCAACGGTCAACGGCCACGGTCTCGGCCCACGGCCACGGAATCTGTTTGACAGTGACGGTTGCCCCAGAGGATGTCTCGGAATTTCCGGTGTTCTAACCCGTCTTTTCCCACAATCACCACCAAAAGCGCCTTATCCCTCAACCGCACAAATCCCGCAACTGTTCGTCCGTGTAAGTTTCGAGTTCTTTGATGGCCTTTCTGGCAGCCTTTCGTTCGGCCTCGCGCTTGTTCTTGCCCGTTCCGGTGGCCAGGACACGGCCGCACAGCAGCACCTCGACCCGGTGGTTTCTTTCGTTATCCGACCTGGGTAACACCTTATAGGTTGGCGTTTTTTTTACAACGGCCAGCAGCCTTTCCTGGAGCACTGTTTTTGGGCCTTTCATGTCCTCAATCGTGTTGATACCTTGCAAATGCCCCTCGATCAATGGCATCAAAACCGACCTCGCCGCGTCCATCCCGCCATCCAGGAAGATGGCGCCCATAACCGCTTCAAATGCATCGGCCAGGTTACTCTGCCTGCCTGCGCCGCCTGTGCTCCTTTCGCCTTTTCCCATCAGCAGGTAATGTGACAAGCCCTTCTCATGCCCCCATTTTGCAACGCTGCCCGTGTTCACCAGCCTGGATTTCATCAAAGTAAGCCCGCCTTCGTCCCAGTCCGAAAACCGTTCGAACACCGTATGACACACGATGATTTCGATCACCGCATCACCCAGAAACTCCAGTCTCTGGTTGTCTTTGCCCACCTGTGGGTGCTCGTTTTTGTACGAAGGGTGGGTCAACGCGGTTGTCAACAGCGCCTTATCCCGGAACTCGTAACCCAGGCTCTTCTCCAATTCCTTTAACTCCATCACATCTCCACGCCCATCGCGTAATCCCGGTGGCGTCCCTGTATCATGACTTCCGCAATGGTCCTGGACCTGCCCCGGTATAGCACATGCATGTAGTTGTCGCCCAGTCCCTCCAGCAGCCCGTCCCGGGCCTCCCGAATGAACACGGTCCTGACCCGCCGGCCCACCAGCGCCTCTATGTATTGCTCGCGAAACGCCCCGGACATTCGCATCAATTCAGCGGAACGCTGGCGTTTGACCCCAAAGGGCACAGGGTCACCCATTCGAAGTGCCGGAGTCCCAGGCCTGGGGGAATAGCGAAACACGTGCAGGTACATGGGGTTGATAGCCTGGATCGTGGCTATTGTGGCCTGGAAATCCTCGTCCCTTTCCGTTGGGAATCCCACGATCACGTCGCTGCCGATCGCAATATCAGGTGCCACCTGCCTGGCCTTTTTTACGATATCCATAAAGCCTTGCACGGTGTACGGCCTGTTCATGTCTCGCAGTACCCTGTCGGACCCGCTTTGCAGCGGCAGATGCAGGTGTGGAGCCACTCTATGATGGGCAAAGACCTCCAGCAATGCCATGGAAGTCTCCTCGGGTTCCACGCTGGACAACCTCAGCAGGATGTGCTCCGTACTATCCAGTATCGCCCGCACCAGGCCGGCCAGGTCCGTCCTGGGCCTCAGGTCCCACCCGTACATACCCAGGTGCGTCCCTGTCAGCACCACCTCCGAGGCCCCGGATGCCTCGATCGCCCGCACGCCCTCCACAACCTCCTGCACCCCGATGCTGCGGCTGCGTCCCCTGACCATGGGTACAATGCAGTACGCACAGTTGCGGCTGCATCCTTCCTGAACCTTCAACAGCCTCCGGTTGCTCACAATCGGCCTTGCATGCCCGGTTTCCGCCAGCCTGAAGCGCCTGGACAGGACCCCGGCCAGGCCCTCCTTGTCCGCATTTTCCACCACCAGGTCAGGCCCCTGTTTCTTGAAAAAATCCACCTGAGGAAAACGCTTCAGCCTGGTCGCCAGGCACCCCTCCAGTACCACGAAGGCCCCGGGATTTTCCGACCTGGCCCGGTACACCACGTTCCTGGCGTGGCGCTCGGCCTTCGCCGTGACCGTGCATGCATTTATCACGTAAATGTCAGCGACCCCATCCTGCACGACCCGGAAGCCCCGTTGCTGCAAATCCCTGGCCAAGGCCTCGGACTCCGCCTGGTTTGTCCTGCAACCCGTTGTATGTATCTTTACCTTCAGCATGTTAATTCGGTATTTCGTCAAACATGTGCATCTTGCCCCTCCAGCGCATCAGTCTGGCCAGGGGTTGCTTGCCCGGCTGGTACTCCACGGCAGCGTACGTCAGGTACGTCCTGGTGCCCAGGTCACTAATATCCAGGTTCACGAACTTCGTCCAGGTCCCTGTGTTTATGTATATTTTTTTTCTCACGAAACGTCGCACCTTGAATGCATGGGAATGGCCTGCGATCAACACCCTGATGTCATCGGCCTGGCGCAGGACCCTGGTGGCCTGCCGTTCCAGGTTGGAAAAGGTAACGGCCTGTTCGTACAGGATCTGCAGTGCCTTCATGATCCCGCCGGGTTCCTCGTGTTTAGGTAACAGCCAGTACAGGATGAAGAATTTCAACATGGCTCCCATCAACCTCACGGTCATGGATATCCTGAAAAGGAGCCCGTATAATATAAACAGCGGCATGGGTGTGACCACGCCGATCAACGGTTCCTCGCGTTTGAACGGTGCAATCACGGACGTCACCAGCCTGCTGCCAAAGGGATAGTTAGTCATCAAGCCGTCTTTTGTTTCGACCAGCGGCCTGTTGATGTCGAAATAGTTCATCACCTCGAACTGGTGGCCGTGGGTTATTACAACACCGCCCGGCAGCCTGTAATAAAAATCATCGGTAACGAAACGAAACAATTCCGGCTCATCCAATGCCCCCACGCGGGACAGCAGCAACTGCTGGACCTTTGGAAAAAACACGTCCTGGTCGTGGTTGCCGGGGATATAGGTAACGCGTTTTTTGGGCAGGTGAATAAATGCCTTCAACGCGTCGAATACCACGGGATGCCCCCGCAGGCACCTGCGCACCTTGTCCAATGCAATGGCCTGCGTCACCTGTTCCACGAATTTTCCCTTGTACGGCACCTTCAGCAGGTCCAGGAAATCCCCTGCAATGATTAGTTCCACTTCCGTGTCCGCGTATTCACCTGTCGAATAGTATTCCAAAAACTCCTTGAACCGGTGGTCGGAATAAAATTCCTCGTACGGATTCGGCCTGCCCGGACGTACGCCTGTGCTGAGATGAAAGTCCGATATAACCAGGTGTAACCTGTTGGCCATTTGTTCCTCACTCGTATCAGCACGGCCCATGTCGTGTATATTTTCCATTGGCCTCCCATGTGTATCGGGCCTTTTCAGGCCTGCCTCTTTGCCTTTCCATTGGCACAGGCTATAATAAACCCGGCTTTATTATACCAGAAACCGGGTGAGGTCATGCGCAGATTCGAATTTTTTGTGTTTTTTGCATTGTTTTTACTTGGCGCGTGCAGTCGTCACCAGCATTCGCCGGCCACGTCCGCAAAGGACAAGCCCGTGCTTCGACTGAATCACTGTGACCATTCGCCGGAATGTTTTCACGCCATGTCCTTGTTGTACCAGTGGCCTGCCAACGACCTGACCACACCCTATGGTGCACGCCTGCGCATACATGCCGTGACCAGCGTGATGTCAGGCATAATCCTGGACAGGATTCAAAAAAAACACGAAAGGATACAGGCAATTGCCAACGCATTAAAACTACCACCACGCATCCCGGAACTGGTTGCATGGACCAGGACGGAATCACAAAAACTCGCATCCATTCCGGAGGTCAAGACCGATGCCCTTGCCCTGGAGCGCATTGCAAACTGGATGGCTGACCCGGGATGCAAGAGTACCCGGGAGGCGCTCAAGACGTGGCATACCTTTCCCCCGGACATCCAACCCATGGCCCTGGTTTACGCCATATCCGCGGGCTTCAGCATGGCCACCGCCTACGCACCCGCTGACCAGTGGCTGTTTTTACGCCGGTTCACCCGGGAAATAAAATGCATGGCACCCAAATCCAATGGCCTGGCCCACCGCCTGGTGATACTGCACAACCTGCTCGCCCTTGCTGTGCGTGCCGGCATGAACCACCCCTACCCTGCCTTGGCCACAATTGCATTGAATGTATCGGACTTTTTGACGTCCAACGGTATTGCATTGCCGTTTGTAGCGGACAAAAAAGGCGTAATGATGGGCGTTGACATGCCCAAGGCGATCCGCCCCCCCAGGTTCTGGCACCACCCGGACTATTTCATCGTTGTGACCAGGGGAAATTTGCGCATAATCCGACGCCCCGTGATAAAAGGGCTCGGCGAGGTCTCCAAAGCGCCGCAGCCAAAGGTACTGCTGGATATTGACCTGGCCAAAGGGCAGACCAGGACCGCGTTTTCCAGGGCACAGGAGGTGTTGCAGCCGCTGTTTAATACGTGGAAATACAAACAATGGGGCTACGTGCCTATCCTGTGCGACCGCCGGGCGAACGCATCCGATTTGCTGGCTGTTGCCACACTTGCGGCAGGTGCAACCTACGGTTACCCGGTGCTTGCCGTGTTCGACCAGGACAGGGGCGTTCCGGGATTCATACCATTCAACAGTATTGCTGCGCAACGCGGGTTCGTGTTGCCTGACGGACGTTTTGGCATGTACAACAGGCAGATGCAACCCGTCAGGGTCAACCTGAGGCCTGGCATGCTGGAGATCGTGCCGGCACAGGGTGGGCCGTCAGAGGTGTTCGGTTTTGCCATGAATAAACTGCCCGATTTCAGGCCTGCCTACAGGGCACTCACAAAAACATACAACAAAAACAAATACTTGGAACTTCACGTGGATGCGCAAGTGCCCGTATGGGTACTGGTTGCGTTGATGCAGGTCGCAACCTACCAGGTATCACCCAGCGACATGGTCTCTGTGCCTGCCTTTTTGGGCGCAGGGTTGGACAACCTTGGTGGGCCGTTACTACACACATTGTTCGAGCGCAGTGTTGTGTTGCCCGGAGCAAAATAATGAACAAGCAGGTCATAATCATTGGTGGAGGCATCTCGGGCCTGGCCGCGGCCTGGTTGTTGTCCCGCGAGGACGACCGATTGCCGCGTATTGACGTAACCGTGCTGGAGGCGTCCAATACTCCTGGCGGCAAAATGGATACCCTCAGGAGGGACGATTTAATCATTGAAAAGGGGCCTAACGGCTTTTTGGATTCCAAGCCCCAAACCCTCGACCTGGTGAGGATGCTGGGCATGGAGGACGCCCTGCTGCCTGCTGCGGATACGGCCCAAAAACGCTACCTGTTTTCCCGGGGCAAACTGCGTCGAATACCAACATCCATACCCGGGTTCCTGTTTTCCGGGCTGCTGCCGTTTGGTGAGCGCATGCGGGTATTTGCCGAGCCATTCATTGGCCCCGGTACGGACCCGGACGAATCCGTTGCGCGTTTCGTTGACCGCCGCCTGGGCAGGGGTGCACGCCTGCGCCTGATCACGCCCATGGTGTCGGGGATCTATGCCGGCGACCCGGAAAGCCTCAGCATGCCGGCCGTGTTTCCCACGCTCTTCGAGTTGGAGCGCAAATACGGCGGACTGGTCAAGGGGATGTTCAAGCGTCCCAAAAAGGGCGGTGGTGGCCCGTCCGGGCCCTCAGGCAGGCTGACATCGTTTCGTGGCGGCACCAGAACGTTGGTCGAGGCCATTGCAGGCCGCCTCGGTGACCGCCTGAAAACAGGCATGCAGGTGCGTTCGATCAGCAGGCGGGATGACGGCCTGTTCGAGGTCGGTTTCTCGGACAGCCATGGCTATGCCCGGATGACTGCCGATTGCGTGGTTGCAGCGGCACCCGCGTATGCGACGTCCTCCATCGTGGAAAACCTGGACCCCGAACTGGGAGGCCTGCTGGCACGCATACCCTATGCACCGATCACGGTGGTTGCCATGGCCTTCCGGCGCGAGGACGTACCCCATGCCTTGGGCGGATTCGGTTACCTGATTCCACCGGTCGAGGGGATCCGGGTGCTGGGCACCTTGTGGGACTCCGAGGTGTTCGAGGACAGGGCGCCGGAGGGCGTGGTGTTGATGCGCACGATGCTGGGCGGGGCCATCTATCCGGACCTGCCGTTTTTGCCCAGGGACCAGCAAATCGGCCTGGCGGTTGAATCGTTGAAACAGACCATGGGGATTACCGCGGAACCCCTGGACATCGAGGTCTTTATACACGAACGCGGCATCCCGCAGTTCGTGCTGGGGTACCTGGACATCAAACGGCAAATCCTTGCACGGCTGAAAGGGATACCCGGTTTGTTCATCTGTAACAATTCCCTGTGGGGCGTGGGACTGAACGATTGCGTCCACGGGGCCTTTGAAACCGAGTCCGCGGTCAGAAATTTCCTGGAATACGGGGGGGACAATGCCTGAAGGATTCAAGGCAGGTAGCGCATCCGTTGACATCACGCCCAGGCGGTGGGTGCCGGGCATATACATGGCAGGTTTTGACCCGGGTCGCCGCGCCACGGGCTTACTGGACACGTTGGAGGCCGGTGCCTTGTACCTTGCGGACGGCAGGTCCGAGATGCTGCTGGTCACAGTGGACGCAATCGGGCTGATGAAACCCGTGGTGGACCAAATCAGGGACGAGATACAGGATGCCCTGGGCCGTAAACTGCCGATTTTGATCAGTTCCACGCATACACATGCGGGACCGGATACGCTGGGCCTGTGGGGCTGGGCGCCCGTGGGACACGTACCCCTGCGCAGTGGCATGGACCAGGATTACATGGCATTCCTGGTCCATACCGTGGCACGGGCGGGCCTGAATGCAGTGGCCATGGCCGTGCCCGCGGGGTTGAAGATGGCGTCATTGGATGTGCCTGCGGACTGGGTCCGCAATGACCGCAAGGGTGGCATCGTTGACCGGGCTGCCGTTGCCGTGGCGGTCCTGGATGAGACGGCTCGCTACAAGGCCCTGCTGGTGAATTTTTCCGCCCATCCCGAGACGTTGTGGGAGCACAACACATTGATATCCGCGGATTATCCGGCCGCGTTCAGGCGCCGCGTGCGGGACCGCAAAAAGGGCGTGCCCCTGTTTTTTTCCGGGGACCTGGGCGGCATGCTGACACCGAATTGCCCGGAGGATGCGGACCTCGAACAGCGGCGGGCGTTTGTACAGAAATTCGGGCGTTCCATTGCGGACCTTGCCATGCGTACACTGGTACGGGCCGAAACGATCACCGAACCGCCGCCATTGCGGGTGATTGGTGCGCCCATGGTCGTGCCTGTGGAAAATACCAGGTTCAAACTGGCTCGCCACATGGGGATACTGGAGCGCGATTTTCCCCTGGGCGGTGTGAGTACCGAGGCCTGGGTGGCGGGCATTGAGGGCCTCTTCACCATGGTGTCATGCCCCGGCGAACTGGTGCCGGAATTGGGCGTACAGGTGCGTAAGTGGGCCGGCCCCGGGCCTGTATTGCTGATGGGGCTGTGCTGCGATGAACTTGGATACATTCTGGATGAACACCAGTTCCGGTCACAGGAATACGCGTACGAACAATCCATGAGTTGCGGCCCTGATTTGACCCGACGTTACATGGACAAGGTGCAATGGTTGATCGATTTGTACAAAAAGGATACCGGATGAAAAATAAGTCACTGTTTTTTATGGTTTTTATTGCTACGACGGCCTGGATGTTTCCCCTTGTGGCCAGGCCACTGGACAAGGTAATCGCATTTTACCAGGACCGTACCGACCTGTCAGCGGACTTTGTGCAGACCGTTGTGGTCAAGTCGCCACACCGGGTGCTAACCCGCAAGGGCCGTGTGTACTTCAAGAGACCTGGCAAGATGCGCTGGGACTACAAGTGGCCGGACGAGGTGTACTATGTCAGCGACGGCACCACGTTCTGGGCGTATGACGTGGACGAGGAGGTGGTGTACAAGACGGCCATAAACAAGAGCAACCTGTTTTTTGCCATGAAATTCATGATGAATTTCAAGGGGATATACAAGGAATTCCATTGCCGGGTCATAAAGTCAGCAGGCCCCGGACTGACCACCGTTGAATTGATGCCGGTCCATGATATGCCCTTGCAAAAACTGGAGGTTTCATTCAAGACCGCCACAGGTCAGGTCGTGCAGACCGTGGTAACGGACAACCTGGGCAACCGCTCGACCATCAAGTTTTCCAATCCGGACTATGGCAAAATTCCGGACCAGGCATTTGTGTTCAAGGTGCCCAAGGGCGTGCCGGTACAGGAACTGGGGCAGGCGACGGGCAAGGCACCGGCAAAATCAGGGACAAAACCGACAAAATAGGATGGAGCATGGGCAGGTTACGATTTTTTGACCACGATGTTACTGCAGTGGTATTGGATTTGGACGGGACCATGATCGATGCATTTCCGGATGTGGTGGCTGCTGCGAATCAATTGCGACAGGCCAGGGGGATGCGGCCCATGGCCTACGATGAGGTGATTGCGCACGTGGGGCATGGACCGGAGGTCCTGGTAAAAGGGGTGCTGCCAGGCCTGGCAAGGCAGGACGTGGCCGATGCTGTGGGACAGTTTGCCAGTGCCTACGAGGCCTTGAGGGATGCGCATTCCACGTTGTTCGACGGAGTACGTGAGTTTCTGCAACAGTCCGGGGTGCGCAAGGCCGTGCTGACGAACAAACTGGAGCGGCTGGCCAGGAGCGTGTTGCAACGATTTGAATTGACAGATTATTTTGAAAAAATCTGCGGGTTCGACACCACCGGGTTCCGCAAACCTGACGGCAGGGCGCTGGTATGGGTGCTGGGCGCACTTGGTGTGACACCGGACCAGGCCGTGTACATCGGTGACAGCGATGTGGACATGCATACTGCGCAGGCTGCGGGCGTACCGTTCGTCCTGGTAAAGACCGGACTAACGCACACCCTGGGCCGCGAAATGCCACAAATCCAGGTGGCACGCCTGGACGAATTGCTGGTGGAGTAATGCGGCCGTTGACCGTGGCCGCTGACCGTTGACCGTGACCGTTGACCGTTGACCGTGACTGAGACCGAGACCGTGTGATCCCGGTGAAAACGAAATCCGTGGAGCGCAGGCGGCATGTGGAGCGCAGGCGGCCTCGCCTGCTTGTAACCCGGGCGGCTCGCCTGGTCTTTCAGCCGCTGACCGTGACCTTCCGATTACAACGGAAGCCTGCCCGCAAGGCCCGCAGGGCCGTCCCGAAGCAGCCGCAGGCTGCGTCCCGACGCCCGATGCCAGAGGCCGTGGCCGTTGACCGTTGGCCGTTGGCCGAGTCCGTGCCGTGACCGTTGACCGTTGACCATGGCCTTCCGATTACAACGGAAGCCTTCCCGAAGGCCCGCAGGGCCGTCCCGAAGCAGCCGCAGGCTGCAACCCGACGCCCGATGCCAGAGGCCCGTGACCGTTGACCGCTGACCGTGGCCGTGTGGAGTGCAGGCGGCCTGCTTGTAACCCGGGCCGTTGGGCTCGTGGTGGTGTTTTCATCAGGAATTTTCCGTTGAATTTCCTTCATCATCCGAAGGGGACGATGAATATGCGTCCAGGCCTTTTTGTTCCTCGGACTGTGGCGAAGTCCGGGAATCCCCGTGATGGGCCGAGCCGTTTAATGGGATCGATTCGCCGCGCATGATCGCCTCAACCTCTTCCCTGGACAAGGTTTCTTTGTGTAACAAGGCCTTTGCCATGTGGTGGAGTATCTCCATGTTATCGGACAGGGTTTTTTCGGCCACATCGTAGGCCTTCAACAACATCCGTTTTACCTCGCGGTCCACCCGCTGGGCCGTTTGTTCGGACATGTTGTGCTGGGTTCCGAGGTCGCGCCCCAGGAATACCATTTCCTCGTTTTCGCCGTAACTTATGGGCCCCATCAGGCTCATTCCCCATTCCATGACCATCTTCTTGGCCAGTTTGGTTGCCTCTTTGATGTCCTGGCCTGCGCCCGTGCTTTCGATGCCGAATATCTTCATTTCCGCAATCCTGCCGCCCATGAGTATGGCCAGGCGCGTATTCAGGTAAGTCCGGGTGACCGTGTACCGGTCCTCTTCGGGCAACTGCTGTGTGTGCCCCAGCGACAGCCCCCTGGGCATGATAGTCACCTTGTGGACAGGGTCGGATTCAGGCAGTTTCATGGCAACGATCGTATGGCCTGATTCGTGATACGCCGTTATCAATTTTTCCTTTTCAGACAGCAGGTTGCTCTTGCGTGCAGCACCCATCAACACCTTGTCCTTGGCCTCCTCGAAATCCTCCATCTCGACCTGGTCCTTGTCCTTGCGTGCAGCCAGCAAGGCCGATTCATTGACCAGGTTTGCCAGGTCGGCACCAACGAAGCCCGGTGTGCCACGTGCTATCACGGCCAAATCCACGTCATCGGCCATGGGCACATTCCTGGTGTGGACCTTCAGGATCGCCTCCCGTCCCCGCACATCCGGTGGAGGCACGACAATGCGCCTGTCGAAACGCCCCGGACGCAGCAAGGCCGGGTCCAGGATGTCCGGTCGGTTTGTGGCCGAGATCACGATAACACCCGAATTATTGCTGAAGCCGTCCATCTCGACCAGCAACTGGTTTAATGTCTGCTCCCGTTCGTCGTGGCCACCACCCAGGCCCGCGCCCCTGTGCCTGCCCACAGCGTCGATCTCGTCGATGAATATGATGCAGGGTGCCCGTTTCTTGGCCTGTTCAAACAGGTCACGCACCCTGGCGGCACCTACGCCAACGAACATCTCCACGAAATCGGAGCCGCTGATGGAAAAAAACGGTACACCGGCCTCCCCGGCCACGCCCTTGGCCAGGAGTGTCTTGCCCGTGCCCGGCTGGCCCATCAACAAAACCCCCTTTGGTATGCGTCCTCCCAGTTTCGTGTACTTGTGCGGCGCTCGCAGGAAATCGATGATTTCACCCAGTTCCTCCTTGGCCTCCTCGATCCCGGCAATATCGGCAAACGTGACCTTGGTCCCCTCCTCCAGCAGTTTTGCCCTGCTCTTGCCAAAGGAAAATGCCTTGCCGCTGCCCCCCTGTGCCTGCCTGATAAAGTACAAAAACAGCAAGATAATGAAGATCGTGGGTAACCAGGTGCCTAAAATAGACCACCAAAGCGACTCCTTGTTGCTTTTGTATTTTATGGTGATCCCCTTGCTGATAATCGCCCGCTGGTAGTCCTTCAGGTCACCAATGGTGTGAAACGGCGTACCATCAACGTATTCACCGGTTATATCCTCACCTTTTACCACGATACTCTTGATTTTTGGTTCCTTGCCATTATCAGGGAGTGCCTTTTCGATGAAATCCGAGAACGTAAGTTCCTGGGGCGCCTGTTTTTGCTGGACCCACTCGAAGGCGAGTACAAACAGTCCGATAAAGGCGGAAAGTATGATAACCGTTTTGAGCTGTTGCTTCAAGCCATCCTCCGGGTGTTGGAGCCTATGAGGCTTCAGAAGGTAAATATACCGATTTTAGCAGGTTTATCAAGCGACAGAATCAATTTAGTCAGGCAATCTGGACACAAGTGCAGGTTTCTCAGTCAGTGGCCATGGTGATGTCATCAGGTGAGAACGGCGCAATCTGGTATTTGCCAAAACTGAATTGCAGGGCACCCTTGACGCCCGATAACATATCGCCCTGTTTTAGCAGTCCGTTGGTCTGGCCGTACAGCGCCTCTTTGCTCACATAGATGTAGTTGTCGGGATTACCCGAATCATTTCCCTTGACGTCGAGTGCCACCCAGGAATGCTTTACGCCAACCTGTGCCACATAAAAATCACCTGTCACACTGACCACCATACCCTCGTAGGGTTCCAGGTCGGCGGATGTACCGCCTTTCAGCAGTTTGCTGGGATCCAGTGGCACCGTCTCAAATGTGAAATTGCTGCCCACGTGACCGGTTTTGGTAATCTGGGTGGCCACGATTTCGCTTTCACAATAGAACTCCTTGTATGTGCCGGCAATGGTCACTGTATCGCCTTTTGCCAACGTCTTATCCAGGTCCGCGAACTTGGATTGAAGTGCGGTTACCAGTATGCCGTTGTAGGTAGCCTGGGCATTCTGGGACTGTATATACATACCCCAAAGGTACGAAGTCTCGGAAAATACGGGACCGGCCAATACCACGTCTGTCAGCAACACGGACCCGACCTCGTGGGGCTTGCCGCTGCAATCCGTGGAATCAGAGGACGCCTGAATCGCATGAATGGAGGTAAACTGGGGAGCCTGGGCATCAGGCACGTCGTTCGCAACGTCCGCACCGGGGATGTCGTTCGTCACGGGCACGTCATTCACAACGTCCGCACCGGGGATGTCGTTCGTCACGGGCACGTCATTCGCAACGTCCGCACCGGGGATGTCGTGCGTCACAGGCACGTCGTTCGCAACGTCCGTGCCAGGTACGTCGTGCGTCACAGGCACGTCATTCGCAACGTCCGTGCCAGGTACGTCGTGCGTCACAGGCACATCATTCGCAACGTCCGTGCCAGGTACGTCGTGCGTCACAGGCACATCATTCACAACGTCCGTGCCAGGCACGTCATTCGCAACGTCCGCACCGGGTACGTCGTGCGTCACAGGCACGTCATTCGCAACGTCCGCACCGGGTACGTCGTGCGTCACAGGCACATCATTCGCAACGTCCGTGCCAGGTACGTCCTGAACGGCATCAGCAGTGCCATTGCTATTATTGCTGCTACATCCCATGACAGCAAAGCCCATTACCATAACAATAACCAACATTAGTGACCTGAAGACCTTCATATACACCTCCACCTGCAAAAGTCATTTAATAATGCGTATATCCGGCAGTTTTGTCAAGGGCTTCTATGGGGTCGAGGGATCTTCGATGTGAGGTTATTTTTAGAACACGTTGTTTATCAAAGTATTGCAAAGCCAAGGATCAAAATCATCCATTCTGCCAAAGCGCATGTACAGGGGATTAGGGTAAGCATTCGGTGGTCATAGCGACGCATTTACATGCATTTATAGTTTTTTTGAATTGCAAGATTTTTTAGGTTCTTCCGGATCCCGCCTGGGTGGTAT
>WGCQ01000137.1 GCA_015493765.1 Deltaproteobacteria bacterium | reverse complement strand
GCTCGGCCATTTGTCAAGGGTAAACAAGCTGCTTCGCAGCCCTTGACAAAGGCCTTGCTCGGGTCCTGTCGGACACATGTTCACTCGCATTACAGGAGGCGCACATGCACGGCAATACAAACAAACCAAAAGGCGTCAGGGGGCTTGCGGCCTATGAACTGGCATTGGAAGTATCGAAAAACACGCTGAAATTGCTGAATAACATCCATGCACCAGGGGACCTGGTGGACCAGGCCAGGCGTGCTGTTATCAGTATCCCGCTGAACATTGCGGAAGGCGCTGGCAGGACAGGGAGGGACCGCAGGTACCATTTTACCGTTGCCTACGGCTCGGGCAGGGAACTGGCCGCTGCGTTGGATATCATTCGCATGCTGGGTCTGGTGGATGATGGGGAAATGGAAACGTTGATACTGACACTCGACCGGTTGAATGGCCTGGTGTGGGGATTGTGCAGGTGACGGGGACTCGGGCCTCTGGCATCGGGCATCGGGATGCAGCCTGCGGCTGCTGTGGGGCGGCCCTGCGGGCCTTCGGGGGTCAGTGACAGTATCAGTTCAGTGTTAGTGATTACGGAAGTTCGTTACTCGTAACGCAGACCTTTAGCATTTGCGCTAAAATCCACATCCCGAAATCTACACCCCCGCCCACACAGCCACTGTGTTCCATCATACTTCAAAAACCCCCTGGTATGTGGCTTTAAGCAGACATGTGGTTAGTAGTGCCACTTGGTACAGACCATCCATTGGTGGGCGTACAGGTTGCACCTTATCTGTTCACACTTTTCGGGGTCCGTATCCTTGCCCGATTTCTCTACATGTATCCATCCGCAGGGGTGGCATTCGTCATATGTGTTACAACACAGTTTACCGTCAGGGGTGCAGGAGTAGTACTTGGGAGCAGCGAAAAACATAAATTGACACCAGTGTTCCGGCGGGTCCCAGCAATCCATTTTAGGCCGAGGATGCGGTGCATACTCCTCGGGTGTGGTCTTTGTCCACTGCGTGCACTTGGCCCCTTCCCCCGCATCCTTTGGATAGAACCACAGGATTTCGGGAATCACGTCCATTGCATCCTCGTTCACATCGCATTGGATGCGAGTGTCTGTGTACTTCCAGTCCTTGTATTCGATATCCATGGTGCGTAAAATATCGGAATCTTTTTGCTGGAGGGCATCCCTGTCCTTAAGGGTGCCGTTTTGTCCAGCAGTATTTTCGTCCTTTTGAGCGGTGCATCCCGCGAGTAGCGCCGCTGTAAACAGGGCGAGGATAAAAATTTGTCTTTTCATTTTATACCTCCTTAATCATTGGCCAGGGAAACAAATGCCAACGCCATAAATGAAGAACGTTGGAAACTGGATGCCAGGATATCGATCCGGTACACATGCCCGGCCTCTCCCTGGAACTGAACGAATTCGTAGCTGTTATTCCAGGATGTGGAATGCGCCACCTGTTCACCGGTCTGCGTATCGTATACGCGTAGATCCAGGTCGCAGTCCAGGTTATCGTCGCTGCACGTGGTCTCATTATCCCCGTCACTGCATACTGCAGTGCTGTCCCAGGTCAGGACCGCCCGGATCGTAGCCGTTGTGTCAGCAGGGCTTTTTACATAAAATTTGTACCGGTATTCCCGTGGAAAATCCGGGGAGAAATCCGTATCAGAGATTATTTTTTTATGATAACCGAACCTGGTTGCCGTGTCCTCAGTGTTTCCCTGGGGCAGTTCGTTGCCGGAATTTGCCAGGTAAACCGCGGTAAATTCGTTGACCTCGCCTGCTCCGTCCTTGTCATCTGTTGTGTCGTTCAGATTCAGCACAGGGCCGTCCACATTCTGGTTTGCCGTGGCCATGAGGATCGCACGCAAGGCCTCGGGCCAGTCCCCAAGTGCCTCATTGTAATTCACGATCGCTGCCGCGGCACCGGCCACCATGGGAGAGGAAAAACTGGTTCCATAATCCGTGTATCCGGCTATCTGCAGATTCCGGGCAGGGGCCACGATTTCGGGTAATTCCCGGTCGTTGTGGTCTGATGCGGGATTGCGCCAGCACGAATGTTCCCATATCGTATCGTCAGACCTGTCGTTCGTGCCCTTGTCATCCGTTCCCCCGACGGTAAGGCCGTTAAAGTCTTTCCAGAGTACATAATCGGTATTTTTTGGGGATGGATAGTTTCCGGCTGCCCCCACATGCAGTGGATAAGGTGAATGTTTGGCCCTGTAATCCAGGTATCGGTCGTAAATGCTCATATCAGGACCATCCTGCGATTTCTCCCCCCAGCTGTAATTCCTGATGTAAACCGTATAATCGTCCAACCAATCCTCGAGTTGGTACCAGTAATTCCATCCTCCCCCTGATGCACTGAAGTTTGCAATGTATTCATTGCTGTTTACCCCGGTGCCGCCGGGGTAATCGGATTCATAGACACTGGCGGTGGATTCAGTAGTATGGGAACGCGTTTCACCCTGTTCGTCAAAGATCGCCTGTAGCCCGGGCAGATGGGCCAGGTCTTCTTCCGGAGGGCGATACATGGATACTATTCCCACCCGTACATTATCCGCGGACGTATGGTCAGCCAGGCAGGTGGTCCGCCACGTGGTCCATCCGGTATCATCGGTGGTTGACTGGGAGGCAAAACTCAAAAAATCAGTGCTGTTCCTGTAAACCACACCCGTATATTCTATTTTATCCAGCAGGTCTATTTGCTGTACTGTCAAATCAGTGAAACAGACCGGTGCGTTCGGGTCACAGTCGAAATCAGGCAGGCCCAGGTTCGCGGCCTCTTTCTTGAAACCGTTTTCAACCTCACTGATTTCCTGTAACACGGCGATTTCCTGGGCCTTTGCAGATGCAGATGACCTGTCCACAAAAAGACTCGATGTCTGCAGCCAGACAGCCACAGGTATGGTGTTTAGTTTTTCCTCGGCAGAAAGATGCTGGATGTAATCGAACAAGGCCGGGTCTTTCCTGCCATATTTTATGAATTTCTCATGGCGATTGCTTTTATCCAGTTCGTTCATTTTGAATGTACTCAACAGGTTCAGGTCTTCATCCATGTGATAAGGTTTCGCATAACCATTTACCATGGCTTTCACATCAATGACCCATTTGTTGATGTACCGAAATTCCCTGTTTCTGACGGAGAGTACCCTGCAATTCGCATCATCCTGGCACACAACGGCCTTTATCTTTTGCAAGTTCACTGCCGGCTCGGTGGCGGCCGATCCAGCAATACCGGTTACGATTATTACACACAATAAGAAACCCAAAAATTCTTTAATAGTATTCATTTTTTCCTCCTCCTATAGACAGAATTCGAAACAAAATATGCGTCCATAGAAGGAGAAAAGGTGGATCTCGCCCCCCCCCGCAAATAGTAAAATACTGCTATTTAAGACAAAAGAAATGCAAACTGAAGATATAAACCTCATCTATCTACACCACACTATAAATAGTTTATTTATTTTTTTATAAATTGTCAAAGTAAATCCCAAAATTTATCAGACTAAAATCGCGATTTAGCTTGACACTATACCAAAATCCCCACTGTTACTTGATTCGGGTATCGGGTTTCGGGACGGCCCGTGGGCCTTGCGGGAAGATTCCGTTGTAACCGGGAGCGCTCGGACTCGGTCAACGGCCACTGTCACTGCTACTGAATTCGGACGTCGGCACACAGCCTGACATCAAACACAAATCCTGATTCTACGCCAACCATTAACTACCCAGGCGGGATCCGGAAGAACCCTTTTTTGTGTGTTCACTCCCGCTTTTGCGCCTGCAACAGGCTGATGATGCCAAAGAAAAACAGCCCTTCCCGCTGCACCACCAGGTCGTAATCCGACAGGATCGAATACCAGTCGCGGCGGATGTAATCCAGGGAATACGGGCATTCCACACGGGTGAACATGAATCGCCGCAGTGCGCCGATGCGCGACTGCTGCTTGTAATCCAGGACCACGAACCAGCCGCCCGGTTTCAGCAGCCTGCGGACATTTTCCAGGACCTGCAGCCGGTGTTCGTGGGGCAGGCCATGCAGCACGAATGATATGAATGCCTTGTCGAATCCGGGTTTCAGGTCCAGGGGCTGGTCGATCCTGCCGCGCACGAGGTGACAATTTTCCCGCTGCCCACAGCGTTTTTCGAAGTTGCGGGCCATTTCATCGCCCAGTTCCACGCCCCAGACCTCGCCATCCGGGCCGATACGATTCGCGATCATCTCGGTATTGCGGCCCGTGCCCGCGCCCAGGTCCAGCACGCGCTGGCCAGGTTGCAGGTCCATGCGCTCAAATACCTTGCGCAAAAAACCGGGATACGTGCCCAGGGAAACCAGGTCCATCAGGCGGTCGTAATGCCTGGCCTCGAACCCCCGGACCTCCACCTTGGAATCAGGATAAAGTCTTTGTGTCATAGCAGTTTCTTCAGCAATTCACGCGAAATCACCAGCCTCTGGACCTCGCTGGTGCCCTCGCCGATCTCCAGCAATTTTGCATCACGGAATGCCCGTTCCACGGGGAAATCCCGCGTGTACCCGTAGCCGCCGAGTACCTGGATCGCCTTGTTCGTGACCCACATTGCGGTTTCAGAGGCCACCAGTTTCGCAGCGGATGACTCCTTGGCCGCGTACTTGCCCTGGTCGATCATGGCCGCGGCCCGCAGTGTCAGCAGCCTGGACGACTCGATCCTGGCGTACATGTCCGCCAGCATCCACTGGATCGCCTGGAATTTCGCAATGGGCCTGCCGAACGCAACCCTTTCCGTGGAATACTGGAGTGCGGTTTCGTAGGCGCCCCTGGCAATGCCCACGGACAGCGCAGCGATCAGTACCCGGCCGTGGTCCAGGATTTGCAGCGTGTCGATGAAGCCGTGGTCCACATCGCCCAGGCGCTGGGTGTCCGGCACCACCACGTCGTCCAAAATCACCTCTGCCGTGTCGGAGGAGCGCATGCCCATCTTCTTGATGTGCTTGGATGCGCTGAGCCCTTTTGTGCCCCCCTCCACGATGAATGCGGTGATGCCCTTTTGTTTCTTTTCCGGGGTCGTTGAGGTCATGACCACGTAAACCCCGCCCACGGAGCCCTGGGTAATGAACATCTTGTGGCCGTTGATCACCCAGTTGTCGCCCTGGCGTACGGCCTTGGTGCGCAGGCCCGCGGCATCGGAACCGCTGCCCGGCTCGGTCAGGCACCAGGCAGCCAGTTTCTTGCCCTGTGCAAGGTCAGGCAGGTATTTTTCCTTCTGCTCCTTGGTGCCGAAGTGCAGGATGTGTCCCGTGCCCAGGGAGTTGTGGCTCTCCACGGTCAGGCCCAACGACCCGTCGCCCGCGCCCACTTCCTCCTGGATCAGGCACGCAGTCACAAAATCCAGGCCCGTGCCGCCGTATTCCGGTGGCACCACCATGCCCATGACACCCAACTCCGCCAGTTTCTTCACGGTTTCATGGGGAAATCGTTCCTCCTCGTCCCACTGTGCTGCATACGGTGTCACCTCGCGGGCCACGAATTCGCGGATCATGTCCACCATGGCCTTCTGGTCCTGGTTTAAATCGAAATCCATATTTGCCTCCGAATCAAAGGTTTGTTTGTCTCTTGAGCGCGGCCTTTGCCGCCTCGTCCACGATCTCCTGCAGGCTGCTGCCGGGCCTGAATATGGCCTGTACCCCGTAAGAACGCAGCGTATCCACGTCGTCGTCCGGTATGATCCCGCCGACAAAGACCATCACGTCATCCGCGTGTCGTTTTTTCAGTTCCTCCATGAGCTGCGGGATTAACGCGTTGTGCGCCCCGGACAGGATCGACACGCCCAGCACGTCCACGTCCTCGTCCACGGCCGTTGCGGCCACGGCTGCCGGCGTCTGATGGAGCCCGGAATAGATCACCTCGAAACCGGCGTCCCGCAAGGCCCTGGCAACGACCTTTGCCCCCCGGTCATGACCGTCCAGCCCGAGTTTTGCAATCAACACCCTTCCTTTAATCTTTTCCATTTGCCACACCTTTCTTTTTTTTAGTGCCTTTTGTGCCGGCATGCGGCTTTCCCATGCCGGAATATTTCAAATAATACGCGATGATCCTGTTTACATAGCCGCGTGTATCCGGGTCCGGTATGCCCCCGTGCCTGATCACCGCGGAGGGGCCGCAATAGTAGGCGGCCAGGGTCTTTTTCAGGTCACCCTGGAACATGTCTGCCAGGCGACGCAGCAGCCTGGTCCCGCCCATCACGTTCTGACGTGGGTCGAATGCATTGGTGACGCCCAGTACCTTGGCAGTGGCCGGCATCAGTTGCATCAGGCCCTGGGCACCCACATTGGACACCACGTAGGGTTTGAACCCGGATTCCACGGTGATGACCGCGCGAATCAAGGCCTTTGGAATCGAAAAACGCACGGACGCCTCGTCGATCAGGGCCTCGAGTTTTTCCAGGTCCATGGCCTTGACGCTCGGCGCATGGTTGACGGGTTTGACCTTGATGTGGTCCCTTTTGCCCACCTGGTGCTGGGGCCTGACGAATTTCAAAAACACGGTGCACCTGGCACCGGGGATCCGGTGATTGGAAAACCAGGTTTGCCCGCCCTTGGTGCACCTGTAAAAATTTTCCGCATGCCCTGTTGATATAACAAGGAAGACCGCAAAAACAATAACAGCCATTCTTGTCAGCAATGTCCTGCCCATGGCGCCCTATTTTAGCACAAATTCATGGATTTAAAACAAAAAATCGGACATCCCGAATTACCTGTCAAATTTGAGGACAAAGGACGCCGAAAGTGGTTCGGATACGCGGAGTTAAGCCCATTTGAGCACAGGCGTAATAGCGGTACGTCGAGCATACATGGGTGCAAACACAACGTAGACGGGCCGCTTGACAGGAAAAGTCCTGCTTGTCATAATTCACTGGTTCGGCGGTGTCATGGTGATTATGGATTATTGACGGTTGTGAAAAAGCAATACAAAACACTTATCGTTTCCGTCCTTGCGGTTGTACTGATTTCGACCACCTGGCTTTTCCCCCGGGTGGTTGTGGCAAAGGACCTCACTGTGCGGGTGAATGCCCGTATCAGCACGGTGCTGGAAATGCTGGGCAAATGCACGGACAAAACAGCACTCCGGGCCTTTGACCAGGCCTATGAACAGGGCGAGAAGGCATTCTTCCGGAAGGTCGATCCAAAATCCGCGTATGCATTTTTCAGCAAGGCAATTGATGCATGGTCATCGGCAAGGTGCAGTTTTATCGCAGCAGGCGACCTGAAACGCGTGGCCCAATCGTACGTGCTGGCAGTGCGTTCGTTGTTGCTGTTGCACAGGCGCGACCAGGCCCGACAACTGGCGCAAAAGGCCACCAGGGATGTTGATTACTCGTTTTTCCAGGCCCTGCCCCTGCCGCCGAACACGGCAAAATTATTCCAGGCAATGCCGTCATCCACGGTAAGACTTACAGTAGAGACATGGACCCGGGCCAATGCCTGCAACATGTTCGTCAACGGGGTCGCATTCCATGACCACATCGATGTGGCACCGGGACAATACCAGTTTTTTGTGGCGTGCAATCAAAAGGTCGTGTGGGCCCGGGATGTGGACCTGCAAAAGGATACGGTCCTGAAGATTGCCACGGGCTTGTCCCTGCTGGTAAAAAGGGTCGCAGGGCCGGGGATGGTTGTGGTGGATGCCAGTAAAATCGACCGTTTTTTGAATTGCCTGGCCTTTTGTACCAATGCACGCGCGTTTGGCGTGTTTCAGCATGGCATTCAACGGCAGTGGACGTACCGGGATGGGCGCTGGCAGCCACAGCCGGCCCCTGTGAAAAAGGCTGCACCCGTGATTGTTGCCAGGCCTGTGCGTATTTCGCGGCAAAAAATCAATGTCTTGCCAATAGCCTTGTTGTCCGCGGCAGTTGCGGTGGCCGGTGCTGGCGGTGCATTCAATTACCTGGCGAACCAGGCGACTAATCACATCAATGCAGGCCACAACGAACTATCCCGTCGCCGGGGCTATACGATTGCGGCATGGACGTCCTACGGTGTAGCGGCTGGCATGGCCATCACGGCAGCGGTTTTGTGGGGGGTCCAGGGCACGCACCGGCCGGTCAGTGCTGCGATTACCCCAACAGGCATGGCCGTATCCGTATCGTTTTGAACAAACACCAGTGCGGGAGTCCCATGGGGCGCAGGTGGCCGCCCGGGTATTTCGGTCGCACTGTAACCGCCACTGCACAAACAATTCGGCTCAATTTTCCTTGCCCATGAAAACGGTTTCGTAGTATAATAAGTCCGTGGTCTGTCACACCTTACAGGAGGCACAAGGTGTCAAGCAGTAGTAAAGGGATCAATAAGGGCAAAATCATTGAAGCAGCGACCAAGGCATTGCAAAAAGGAAACGTGTCCAAGGCAATAAAGGAATACGAAAAGATCCTCAAGGCCGACCCACAGGATATCAGGACCATGCTCAAGGTGTCAGACCTGTATGCACGCATCGGCGATGTGGCACAGGCCAGGGAATTATTTGAAAAAGTGGCGGATTTCTACAAGGAACAGGGCTTCTTGTTGAAGGCGCTTGCTGTTTACAAACAGATCGAGAGCCGTTTGGCTGAGGATGACCCTGTGGTCTTTATGCAACTTGCGGAACTTTACGAGCAGTTGGGCCTGTTGAACGACGCCATGCAAAGTTACAAATCCGCTGCCGTTTTGTACAAGAAGCAGGGCAAAACCAAGGATTGGCTGGATACGGTCGAAAAATTGCTGGAACTGGAACCGGACAATGTGCGAGCCAGGCTGCGGCTGGCCGAGTTGTTTTCGGACAAGGGCATGGTGCGGGAGGCCGTGAAGCATTACCGTAAGGTGGCCGAGGTGTTGAAAAAGGCCGGAGCCCGGGATGACTTCGTAAAAGTCGCGCAACGGCTTTTGTACCACCAGCCGGATGAATTCGAGACCAACAAGGACCTGGCCGAGGCGTACCTGGAGCAGGGGGACGCGTTGAAGGCCTTGATTCGGCTGCGTGCATGCTATAAAAGCAAGCCTCAGGATTCCGAGGTGCTGGACCTGATTGCCAGGACCTTCGAATTTTTGAAGCAGCCACACAAGGCCGTGGCCGTATTGAAGGAACTGGCACGGGTGTACGCAAAATTCGGCCTGTTGCGGGAACGTGACGAGGTGTTTTCCAGGATACTAAGCCTGGACCCGGGTGATACGTCGGCAAAGCGTGCCCTGCGCGTGGCATCGCTGGGTGAGGTATCAAGGGAGCAGGAGGTATCTTTTGACCAGTCAGGCGAGGCAATAGAGGAATTCGAGGGTGAGGACCTCCCACTGGAGGATGAGGAGGGTCAATTGCCGCCTCCCCCCACCGAGGTGTCCGAGCCATCAGCACCGGTTGAGACGGCCCCGCAAGAGGAAGAAGAGGAGGAGGAAGAATCTCATACCGTTTTACAAAGCATGGATGACTTTATCAAGGAATCCGGCGCTGAAAATGAAAATGAGTTCGAGGAGCCAGAGCACACCCTGGTCCAGAATATGGATGACCTGATTAAGGAACTCGCCAAGCAGGAAAACATGGAAGATACCGGTTTTGAACAGATTGAGGTCGTACCCTCCCAACTTCAGGGTGACATCAAGGAACTGGAATTTTATATTGATACCGAGATGTGGGATGAGGCGAAGATCCTGCTGGCGGAACTTGAGGAAAAGGCGCCTGGCCTGGAAGCCCTCAAGAGATTTCGCAGCATGATAGACGAGGCTCAATGAGGGTCACTGCCGGTATGTACAAGGGGCAGCACATCAAAACCAGGAAAAATGCCGTTTACCGGCCGACGCAGGACCGGGTCAGGGCTGCCGTGTTTGATCACCTTGGTGATGCCATCCTGGGGGCCAGGGTGTTGGACCTGTTTTGTGGTACCGGTGCCCTGGGTATAGACGCGCTCAGCAGGGGGGCGGGGTACGTGGTGTTTTGCGACAAGGCAAACTCTGCGATCCAGACAACCACGGATAACCTGCACACTATTGGAATCCCGACAGGTCAATTCGAGGTGATCAGGGCGGATGCGTTGAGTGTGTGTTCAAGGCTTGCCGCGAGGGGTGACAGGTATGACGTGGTTTTCATGGACCCTCCGTACAAAACCCTGCTGTATAATGCCGTACTGGTGGCCTTGGACTCCAGTGGAATCATCAGCGACAACGGAATCGTGGTGGTAGAGCACTCGAAGGTTATGCAATTACCGCAAATAACCGGTGTTTTGCAATCTTACACGTACAAGCGTTACGGAGATACCATGGTTACCTACTACAGGAGGGGGAAATAATGGCTTTGGCTGTGTATCCGGGTTCGTTTGACCCCGTGACAAACGGACACCTGAATATCATACGAAGGGCCGTGAAATTGTTCGATCAGGTGATCGTGGCAGTGGCCTACAATGTCCGCAAGAAGGGCCTGTTCAGCGTACAGGAGCGCCTGGAGATGTTGGAATTCGTTACCCGGGACATCCCCGGGGTGGAAGTGGATTCGTTTCAGGGGCTCCTGGTGAACTACATGCAAAAACGACAGGCCACGGTGGTGTTGAGGGGCTTGCGTGCAATCAGCGACTTTGAATACGAATTCCAGATGGCCCACATGAACAATTACCTGGCAGCGGATATCGAAACGGTTTTTATGATGACAGGGGCCGAGGAATTTTATATCAGTTCCAATATAGTCAAGGAAGTCGCCTCCCTGGACGGTGACGTTTCGGGGCTTGTTCCCGGGGTGGTGGAAGAATACCTTCGCAGGAAGAACAAGAAATGAAATTTACCAGCAGGACCAGGCGGATCAAGACATCCGCAACCCTGGCCATTTCATCTACGGCGCATCGTATGCAATTGCGTGGTATCGACGTGGCCAACCTCAGTATCGGCCAGCCTGATTTTTCACCGCCACAGGGGGCGCTGGATGCGGCACGGGCCTACATCATGGAAGGTCATTTCGGCTATTTGCCCCCTCAGGGGCTGCTGGAATTGCGCAAGTCCGTTGCCCGGCATATCGGCCAGTTGTTTGGGCTTACGGTTGGGCCATCCCACGTGCTGATCACCACGGGTGCAAAACAGGCTATCTCATTGGCATTCCAGGTCCTGGTGGAGGAGGGCGACGAGGTGTTGATCCCGACCCCGGCATGGGTGTCCTATGCCCAGTTGGTGCTGCTGACCGGTGCCAGGCCTGTGTTCGTGCCTGCGTCAATGGAGGACGGATTCGTCATAACCGCACAGGCCATCGAAGCCAAGATCACGAAAAGGACCCGGGCGATCATCATCAACAGCCCGAACAATCCCACAGGGGCGATCATTCCGCCCGAGGAACTGGATGCCATTGCCAGGCTGATCGACCAATACAAACTCGTGTTGATCAGCGACGACATCTATGCAAGCCTGAATTTTTCCGATTCGAGGATCGAGTCCATCGTGAAGTATATCCATGACCAGGACCGGATACTGTCCATAGGCGGCGCCAGCAAGACCTATGCCATGCCGGGGCTGCGCCTGGGATGGGTAGTGGGCGGTTTGAAGTTGATTGAACGCATGAGGGACGTGCTCAGCCAGACGGTGAGCTGCGTGAGCGGGCCGGCCCAGTATGCGGCCATGGCGGCCTTGCAGGGGCCCCAGGACTTTCTGGATGACGTGATTCAAACGTACAAAAAGCGCGCAGGCCATGTATGCCATCGCCTGCGTTCCATCCCGGGTATCCACCTGGTGGAACCCAAGGGCGCCTTCTACGTGCTGGCCTCTTTCGAACACTACCTGAACACGTATTACAAGGGGCAGTCCATCGCGTCCACCTCGGAACTTGCCAATTTTCTGTTGACCGAGGCCCACGTGGCTGTGACCCCGGGCGAGGCATTTCATGCTCCCGGCTTTATTCGGATCAGTTTTGCCACTTCGGACGACGTTATTGACAAGGGGTTGGACCGGATAGCGGGTTTCCTGTCAGAACTTACCCGTTAGGAAAAGCATGATCCCGTAATCATTTTCACCCTGGATCTTGAACCTGTGTCCTGGTTCGTCGAGTGCGCTGTTGTACACGGGATTGTATTCGTTGGGGTTGTTTGCATCGCCCGGCTTTCCGTATTCGATATGACCCGAGTTGTTGATGTCCTTACCCAGGTCCGCATAGGTCAGGAAATGATCGGAAGTGTGCACGAATGTGAACCTGAACCCAATACGGAAGTATTCAATGGGCTGCACGTCGAAACCAATATAGGCGCTGTACGTACCGTAAGGCGCAACGTCCGTAACCCCTTGTTCGTTTATATACTTGGCCCGGGGATTGGCATCCGGGTTGTATTTGGGGTTCTGACGTTCGTACATGGTGCCCAGGTTCTGAGGGGCCGAACCCAGGGCATCGAACAACATGGTGTAATCACGGCCACGAAACGTATAGGTCGTTTTGAAACCCAGGTCCAGGGCAAAATAGCGACCCTCGTGGTCCTTCGGTGCCTTGGTACGCCACGGATAGAATTCCGCACCAAGCATCAAACCGATCCTGGCCCCTGGTGTCCCGTAATTCTGGGTCTCCCCGTAGTTTTTGAACAAGGAATTCGCGGAGGGGAAGCGGAACAGGCCCCAAAGCCCGAAATAGGGTTCGAAAAATGCGATCCTGCGGCTGATGGCAGTTTCGATCTTTACCTGGTGCAGGCCCAGGCCCACCGCGGCATTGTTCGTGCGTTTGATCTTGCCTGTGGGTATCGTGTACTGGATGCCGATCATCCACGATGGGTGCAAGGGGTCCCTGGCCTGGCTCAATGGTCCGAATTTCAGGCCAATCGACATGTCGCCGAACCCCGAACGGGTTGGACTGTTGTTCGGCAGTGTGAACAGCGTGGCATTGGGATTATTTTTTGTGTTTGCAGTGATCGTGCTGCCTGCATTTCCCGTGGAAAGGTCAACGGTTGAGCCTATGATGATCGGGAATACCAGGTACAATTCGAGGTCGTGATACAGCCCGAAACGCGTGGTGATGTTCAGCTGGTCAAGCCTGCCTTTGATTGAGGCAATTTTGTTGTTGGTGAGCGATCCGCCAACAACCTTTTCCCTGTAAATACTGCCACCGATAAAGTGATACATCCAGTCAACTTGTATGTCCGCATCGAACGGGTCATTGGTATCAGCCGCATCCAGGACACGGGTAACATCCGCAGCAAATGAACGGGGAATTATCAAAAATGATGCTATAAAAAATATTGCCAAATACTTTTTCATATCGACACCACCATTCACGGGTTAGTCATACCTTCTTACAGTTTAGACCAAATTTTCACCAGATTGTCAATAGAAGAAGGTGTTTCGATGTAATCTTATTATCAACCACCTTATCGATCAAGGGGTTAGAAAATCTCCAAATTTGACAGGTAATTTGGGAAACCGGGTCTTCCGGATCCTGCCTGATATTTTACCGAGACCGTGGCCGTTGACCGTGGCCGAGACCGTTGGCCGTGTCCGTGGCTGTGGACCGTTGGCCGTGGCCGAGTCCGTAACCGTGTGGAGCGCAGGCCGCCGGCCTGCTTGTAACCCAGGCGGCTCGCCTGGTCTTTCAGCCGTTGACCGAGACCGTGGCCGAGACCGTTGGCCGTGTCCGTGGC
>WGCQ01000136.1 GCA_015493765.1 Deltaproteobacteria bacterium | reverse complement strand
TTGCAGTACCTTATCTAAGGCCGAAGGGCATACGAGGGTCAGGACACCAATTGTTCACGAGCCGCCGGCAATAATGGGCGGGTCACGGACCTTGCAAAACCCCTTGCAATCCCATAGAATTATGCTGTGAGCAAGTTGATTCCCAAAAACCCGCATGACGAATTCTTCAAGGCCGTGTTCGGCAAGCCCAAAAACACGGCTGAATTCCTGCGCAAGTTCCTGCCGGACGAGGTGACCGCAGTACTGAACCTGAATTCCCTGAAACCGGTAAAGGACAGCCTGGTGGGCAAGGAATTGAAATCGTACTATTCGGATCTGTTGTTTACGGTTGAATCGCAGAAAGGCATTGGGTACGTGTACATCCTGTTCGAGCACAAGAGTTACAAGGACCGCCTGCTGCCCCTGCAACTGTTGCGGTACATGGTGAGGTTGTACGACCGCCACCTGCGCACACACAAGGATGCCAGACACCTGCCGTTTGTAGTGCCTGTCGTGTTTTATCACGGGCGGCAGCAGTCCGAATACAGGACGTTGAAGGTCCTGTTTTCAGGTGAAGAGGTCCTGTTGCGTTATGTACCTGACTTTGAGTACGATTTCGTCAACATCACCCAGGAGGACGACGCAAAACTACGCGGTCAGGGGGAAATCAATGCGGCCATGCTGCTGATGAAGCACATCTTTGACCCGGATTTCCCTGCACGGGTGCCTGAGATCGTGGAGTTGTTGTCCAGGATCTACGATGCCCGGACAGGTATCGAGGCCATGGGCCTGTATTTTGAGTACATCATGGCCGGGGCCGTGAATGCGGACCCGGATGAATTGTTGAAGACTCTCAACGAACAAGGAGGTAAGATTATGCCTTCATTAGCAAAAAAACTGTACGACGAAGGTCTGGAAGATGGCCGACAGGAAGGACGACAGGAAGGACGACAGGAAGGACGACAGGAAGGCCGACGGGAAGGACGACGGGAAGGGCGACAGGAAGGGCGACAGGAAGGCAAAATCGAGGCCACGAAGATCTTACTTATTGACATGATAGAAGTAAAATTCGGTAGCATTGAGCCTGGGCTTGCCGCAAAGATTCAAACCATAAACGATCTGGACACCCTGCAAAGACTGCGTGACGCGGTAAAAAAATCCGATTCCATGGAAGCCTTGCTAAAAATACTCGATGCATGAATGGTATCTCACGTCCATTCAGGCCTCTCAGGATTCAGGTACAGTGATGGTGTTACTGGTTACGGTAATCTGTTACTTGTAGCGCAAGCCTTTGCCTTTTACGCCAGAAGTGCACATACCATCCCCAAATCCACACCCCCGTCCCTTGTGTCTGAACCACTTCCAGCCCCTTTTGTGCTCAAACTTGATGAACAATCCGGGTTTTGACCGCCTGGCCAAATTGATTCCCCCGCCAAGGGTCCACCGTCACCACTATTTCGGTGTCCTGGCACCCAATTCCCGTTTACGCAAAAAGGTCATTGCCTCTGCAGGACCTGGCACAAATCCACATCCTCATCGCGATTCGATGCCCGATCCGGGTCACTGCACTGCGTTGGCTGCACCGATTCGATGCTTAGGGCATTAATTCAAGCATCCACGGATGCTCAGAACCACGTACATCCAGTACGCCTGCACTCGAATCGCCTTGCCGCCTTGTTCAGCAACCCATCTCGAACGTCTCGGTCGCAGATTCGTCAGTGTCTTTGTGCTCCTGCAATCATGATACAGATGCAACAAGCAAAGGAAAAAATGGGAATCGACCAGGACCAGGAAGATGCTGTTTCCAGTAAGCAGCCCGACAGTAACCTCCGCTGCTTGATCCAGGCGTTCTTCCATTTCTTTATCCCCCTGGGGCTCCGTTCTTTCTGGCGCCATTTTGTTTTCTCCTTTGCTTGGTTCTATTCTCATAATGCATATCCTCGTATTTTATCCACAAGGCGCTCATACACAAAATACCTTACACTTCTTTTCCTGGACATCCTTGCCAGGTTTGCCCGAATCCAGGCCCGGGTCTGCGGCCTCGATTGCATCCCGGTCAACGTGACCTGACACTGTGACTAAATCCCGAAGGACCGCAGGACCGTCCCGAAAGCAGCCGAAGGCTGCGGCACGAAACCCGCCGCCAGAGGCCCGAGGCTGTGACCGTTGACCGAGGCCGTGGCCGTGGTTTCCGGTTACAACGGAGGTACTTTGAATTTTCTATCCTTATCCTTTGCGATCAAGTAAGTGCTTTGGGAATCCGATGCTTTACTGGGTCAGGGTTACGTTGTAAGGGGTGGACACTGTGCCAACATCGATATGGGTCTGGAACTCCTGGTATCCACTCTTTGTGACGGTGATGGTGTAGGGCCCCTTATAGATGTTCATGATGAAATAGCCGTTTTGATCCGTTGTTTTGTTGTGGCCGTAAGGTTCAAGCCGGACTGAGGCACCCTCGATCGGGTTGCCAGACGCATCCTTCACGTATCCAAAGAAGTTGGTCTTTGCTGGCATGTTTCCCACCTGGATAAGGAAGTGAGAAGCATGTTTCGTGATATTACCCATGGTATCAACAGGCACAAGGTGGAAGTGGTAGGCAAAGGATGTGATTGGATTGCCGTCCGCATCCTTGGTTACAACAACCTGCCAGTTTGGCGTATAGGTCCATGTATCTTTTGCGTTTTCAGGTGAAGTGTTGCTTGTCCTGTCCAGTCTATAGTAAAAGCCCGAGAAACTTTCCTTGGATACACCCTCGGGCGGACTCCATGACATTGCAACGGCAGTGCCCTGATACCATTTTGTCGGATCAGGATGGCTGCTCGAGGCCAGCACTGGAGGTTTGTCATTGATATGAATTCTGAATTTGTAAGCCACACTCCCGATATTGCCCTGGTTGTCCGTTGAAATGATCCTGAAGTACCATGTGCCTGAAGAAGTAAAGGTGCTTGCCGGGAACGATACACTTAGCTGTTCTGTGTACGTCCCATTTTGTGGGGTAAGTACGAAGCCTTCATCGTTGTTGAGGGCATACCAGTATCCGGTGGCCTCCGGGAACGCCTTTTCCCACGAGACATCGAATTTCTGGAAGGTGTCGTTGTAGTAAAGTTCCTGGTCCGGATGGGTTGAAGATGTGACGAGCACTGGAGGCATCACGCTTTCCTTTACGATACTTCCTGTAGTGGATATTGTCCCGTTATTGGTATAGTTTGCGCCATGAAGGAGCTTGATCCAGCCCTTCCCGCCATTACCACCATTCTTATATGAATGTTCACATTTTCCACCCTGTCCACCTGCTGCTGATACCTCACCCGTGATGGACAATGCAGGCGCTGCAAGAACAATGGAACCTCCTGCCCCCCCGCCTGAACCAGCATCACTACACTGACCATTTTCACCGTCAGCCAGGACCTTGCCCTGGACTGTAAGCGAGGTCGTGGCAAAGATTCTTATAGACCCGCCGCCTCCACCACCAGGATTGGTCCCATACCACTCTCCGCCTTCCCCGCCCGATCCTCCAATCGTGGCATCAGTGTCATATTCATCTTCACTGCCCTGTTCTTTACCTCCGGTTGCCCCGTTGCAACTTGCTCCCAGACAGCTACCATAACAATGTGCATCAGAGTTGTACCCATAGGTGGTGGATTGTGTACCTCCACCTGCTGTGGCGTTGCCCCCACCGCCTCCACCAGTAACGTTGGAGGGACAGCCGCAGTTTCCCTGGCATAATCTCCCGTTTCCTCCTGCCCCTGGATTATCCGTAGATTTGTTAATATTGCTTAGATCGATTGAGGAGGCGGGATCGATCACCACCTCTTTAGCCACAATATCCAGCCATCCCTGGCTGCAGGTGACCTTTGCCCCTGCCATGATGCTGAGTTTTCCATATTCGTGCCTGCCACAGAGTTCCGTGTCCTGGGTAATCGTAAGGTCAGGTGCCCCTGCGGTTTTTACAGTAATTGTGCACTGGTCCTGGGCTGTGGCCCCCTTATCGTCCTTCACGGTAAGTGTGACCGTGTAGTCCCCGGCGGATTGATATGTGTGGGTCTGCTGGGCCTGGGTGCCTGAAACGTGAGTGTTATCACCAAAATCAAAGACATAATCAACGATCTGGCCATCCGGATCCGAGGAACCGGAGGCATCAAAGGTCAGTTCCTCCCCCGACTTCAACTCGCCGGAAGGACACTGGAGTTTTGCTGTTGGTGGCTGGTTTTGGGGAGTGGAGATCGTAACGTTACAGGTGGTCTGGGCAGTGGCCCCTTTATCGTCTTTGACGGTCAGGGTCACCACGTAGCTTCCGGCTTCTGTATACACATACTTGACCACCGGATTGTCGCCTGATGTTGAGTTGCCATCACCAAAATCAAAGGAGTACTCCACAATATCCCCATCCTCATCATAGGATTGTCTTGCATCGAAGGTTACCTCGTCTCCTACCACTGCCGGGTCCGGACATGCCATCTGGGCTACCGGGGGCTTGTCAGGTTCGATATTTGGTGCACCAGGGGTCGGGACATCGTATTCATGGAAGTCCGTTGCATTGTCGTCCGTGTCCGTCTCGTTGGCATCACGTCCAAGGCTGTGCCCGGCTGCACTGACCCTTGCTACTGGATTACCCTCTCCTGCAGGATACTGAGAGGCATTGAAGGTCCCATAGGCAAGGGCATCAACAACCTTTGTCCCGAACTTCACCTGAATACTGTCCGGGCCGTTCTGGAAGTCCGCATCTTCTGAGGTCATGTCTGCCTGGGCAAGGGTATCGGCAGGTGCATCCGGATGGACCACAACAAAGAACCCATCACTTCCGATCTTGTGTCCACTCAACGGAATCTGTGCATACTGCTTGCCATTTGAACCATTTATCCCCACAATGGAATAGCCAGTGAGATCCGTGTTTGCCGGGCCGTAAAG
>WGCQ01000135.1 GCA_015493765.1 Deltaproteobacteria bacterium | reverse complement strand
CCACCACCCAGGGCCTTACCCATGCAGATGATGTCAGCTTGTACACCCATGCCCAGGCATGCCAGGAATGGCCCGGTCCTGTGGACCCCTGTAAAGACCTCGTCCACTATCAGGATGCCATCGTATCGGCGTACAAGGGCCTGCAATTGCGGTAAAAAGCCTGCCGGCAATTGTCTGATACCGCCACGGCCTTGTAATGGTTCGATGATCACTGTACCGTACCTGCCTGTTTCAAGCAGGCTGCCGACTCGTTCCAGCACTGAATCCGCGGACTTCTGGCCAGGCCACGGCAGGAATTCGGCCCCAGGTCCTGTGATCGATGCAAAGGGGACGCGGAAATCCGGCCGGTGGGTTACACGCAAAGCCCCTCCGTACAGCCCGTGATATCCGCCTTCAAATGCGATAACACCGGGTCGCTGCGTGGTTGCAAATGCAATTTTCAATGCCGTTTCCACCGCGTCCGAACCGTTCAGACCCATGTAAAACCTGTATTCATCGGACCCCATTCGAGCCTGCAACTCTGACATGAAATCCGCTGCCGCGGCCGGTGGATGCACGTCCCCCATGCCGTGGATCAGGCGGGCGGCCTGTTGCTGTATGGCCTTGACTACTGCCTGATTGGAATGCCCCACCAGCGCTGCGCCGAAAAAAGCCGTCAAATCGAGGTATTTTTTGCCGTCCACATCCCAGACGTAAATGCCTTCTGCGTGCTCAATAACCACGGGCAAACCGGATTGCAAGTCCATGATAAAAGGGACCTGCAGGCGGGCAAGTCCATCCAGGTACTGGCTGACGTGGTTCATCGCAAACCTCCGATCCCTTTTTAGCAGAATCCCGACATACGTCAACACACCAAAAATACCCCGAATTACCTGTCAGATTTGGGGACAAAGGGCCCAGAAAGTGGTCCAGATACGCGTAGTTGAGCCCATTTGAGCGCAGTAGTAGCCCAAACTACGTCGAGCATCAAATTGGGCTGCTCACTGTTCCGCCTTGAAGGTCCAGTAATTATTTACCAGGTAGTTCACGATGAACGCCACTGCTATGCCTATGGTTGGCGCCACCAGGTTGTACACCCTGTACTCGCCGCTCAAAGTCACGCGCATGGAAACATAACCCTTAAGCCAGGCGGATGCGCCCATTGTTACAACATATTGAATCACTGCGGCCGCTGCAGAGACCACGTAAAACATACCCATTTTGCGGAAAAAATTACGAAATCCGCCTTTGCCCCTGCGATCACGCCAGGTCCACCAGTAATTCAGCAAAAAATTCGTGAATATGGATACCACGATGCCCAGCAAATAGGCCATACCGTCGGACCAACCCTGGCTGAACCCGGTAAACAACTCCACCTTGCCTAACCACACGAAAAACAGGTTTACCGGGATTCCGCTGGTCCCCACCACGGCAAATTTCAACACCCTGTGGTAGCGTTTGGCAATTCTGATCCAGAAATTATCCCGGCTGTCCGAATTTTTGTCCATGTCATTGCTCCGGCGGTACGATTGTTACCATGTCCCTGGCCTGCCTGGACAGCCTTTCCCGTATGATCTGCATGGCTTCCTCAGGCTTGTATATCTGGCTGATGTGATACAGTATTACCTGTTTTGGGCGTTCCCCCATGGTCCACCTGTCCAGGATGGGGATCACCTCTTCCAGGTGGATATGGTTGCCCAGGTGGGCCTTGGGAATGTCCTTGCGCCGGTCCAGGAAGGTGGTTTCCATGACCACGGTCTGGGCCTTTTCTATCATGGGATTATCCAACACGCCCAGCAGGCTCGTGTCGCCTGTGACCGCCAGCAGTACATCCTCGCGTGTCTCGAATATTTCCATTTCCTTGTTTGCCCTTTTGGCCGCGATCACAGTACTTGGCAGTCCTCGGAACTCCGCCTTCAGTTTCATCCTGCGATGCACAATTGCATAGCCGCAGGAAGGCACGGAATGCGTAGTTGGAAATGTCACCAGGTAGTAACCCGGTTTCAGCAAGGCCTGTGTGTCCATGCCGGCCTTTTTAACGCGCCAGGCAAACGGTTTTTTTTGCAACCCGTCCAGTGCTGTCAGGAATCCGACGAACTGGCTCCAGGATTCGGTGGGACAATAAAACCTTGATTCACCCATGCCGTACAACTGACGTATTCCAAGATAGGCGTGTATGCCGGCCACGTGGTCCACGTGTGTATGTGTGATTGCAACCCGACTCGTCCTGATGGCGGCAGGCGTGGTAAACCCAAGGTCCACAGTGAGGTCCAGACCGGGTATGACCACGGTGGTCCCGATGCCTGCAATTGACGTCAGTTCGATCCTGCCGATTTGTTTAAGTTCAACTTCCATGTGCCTCCAAAGCAGAGTGTATTATAATGGGATGGTGCCCCAAGGGCAACAGGAGAGCACGATTGTACACCAAAGACGCACAAAACCTGGTATTGACCGGCGCGATCAGCGCTGGATTCGACGATTGCGGCATTGCAGATGCATTTCCCGTGCCAGTGGACAGGAAACAATACGAGGCCTACCTGGCGAAGGGGATGAATGCGGACATGGGTTACCTGCGTGACACAACGGATCAGCGATTCGACCCGGGCTTGCTGTTGCCCGGTGTTCATAGCGTGGTTGTATGCGTCGCAGCCTACAATTCGCCTTTGCCCGGATACCAGGCCAGGCCTGCGGACAGGGCATTTATCAGTCGGTATGCCTGGGGACAGGACTACCACAGGGTCGTCAAAGAACGTCTCGTTGCCATGATCAACATGATTGAGCCCGTGCTGGGGCATTCCTGGCTGCCGTTCGTTGATACGGGTCCTGTATTTGAAAAGGCTTACGCACAAAAGGCCGGCCTGGGATTCATCGGGAAAAATACACTATTGATCCACCCGATCTGGGGTTCATTCGTGTTCCTGGGTGTAATCCTGACCGATATGCACCTGCGTCCCACCACGTCGCAACGGCCGCAACATGCCTGCGGTAGTTGCACAAAATGCGTGGATGCCTGTCCTTCAGGTGCCTTGAAACCATTCAGTTTGGATGCCACCAGGTGCATAGGGCATATCAACAATATGTATAGTGGTGACCTGGTTGGTGTGGATTTTCACGCGAATTTATTTGGCTGCGATACGTGCCAGGACGCGTGTCCCTACAATAAAAAGGCGGCATTCAAGCATGGATCGCCGTTTTTGCCCGAACACGAGTATAATCGCTTCCCTCGGCCGCAACAGGTCCTGAACCTGTCGAACAAAGGCATTAAACGTGCCTTCCATGGTACGCCGGTGGCGATCCAGAGGCCTCGCAGGCTGAAACAGATCGCCGGGATTATTGATGATCAATTGCGTCGATAGACGGTTCAACCGCATCCAGTGACACACACCTGTTGGATCGGCACACCAGGTGTGTACCCACGCAGTCCGAGTTGGTTTTGCAGACAAAGGGCTCGCATTTGTGCGTTGTGGTGTTGCATACCATTGTGCCGCTGCAATCGTAATCAACCTGGCAGGTTTTAGATGTTTTCGAGGAACAGGAGAAACCCGAAATGATAAAAATGCCTGCAAGCACCATTAGAATTTTCATCGCAAGCCTCATTGGTGGAGCCGAGGAGGCTCGAACTCCCGACCTCTTGAATGCCATTCAAGCGCTCTCCCAACTGAGCTACGGCCCCAAAGCGGTAATACATTTAATATATAATCCTTCAAAAGTCAAGACTTTTTGCCAGCCGAGGGATCTTCGATGTGAGGTTATTTTTAGAACACGTTGTTTATCAAAGCATTGCAAAATTCCGGGTCAAAATCGCCCATTCTGACAAAACGCGTGTACAGGGGATTAGGGTAAGCATTTGGTGACCATAGCAGCGAATTTACATGCAT
>WGCQ01000134.1 GCA_015493765.1 Deltaproteobacteria bacterium | reverse complement strand
GTCTGCGGTTGCTGCGGGACGGCCCTGCGGGCCTTTCTGGAAGGCTCCCGTTGCAACCGGAAACCCCGGTCGCGGTCAACGGTCACGGAAAGGCGGGCGGGACGCCCGCAAAACAAGCAGGCGAGGCCGAGGGCGTTGATTTGATTGATTTAGTGACGAATTTAGGAAATTATGCGTTTTACAACATATTGAAACACAAAAAACAATTAAGAATGCTGGCTGGAAGCCGGTGATCCCAGGGGGGACTTTGTAACACTCTCAAAGCCGCCTGCGCTCCACGGCTTTCGTTTTCACCGGGATCACTCGGCCAACGGTCAACGGCGAACGGCGAACAGCCACGGACTCTGCCAACAGCCACGGTCACGGTCAACGGACTCTGCCAACAGCCACGGCCACGGTCAACGGCCTCGGCCATTTTACTTTTACCCGCCTGATTTGCCGTTTTGTTTACAGCGTGATTTCACCGGCAAAGACCAGTCTGGCAGGTCCTTTTAGCAGGGCAGAACCCCCATCGTCCATGGTAACCCACAATGTGCCGCCTGGCAGGTTAACTTGAACAGGATTCTGAATGGGAAACATGTCAGCCCAGGCACCTGCAGCGACCGCGGCTGTGGTTCCTGACCCGCATGACAGGGTGATTCCGGCACCGCGTTCGTAAACAGCCAGTTCACAGGACGACTCGCCGGTTTGCTTGATGAATTCCACGTTGGTACCGTCCGGAAATATGGGATGTTTGGACAAATCCGGGCCATAACGCCTTGCATCCTGCATCGGGTCCCGCGATGGCACCACAAAGTGCGGGTTTCCGGTGCTGACCGACCAGCCCACGAAACGGATGCCTGGCAATTCTACGACCTGGCCGGCGACCCTGGGCCTGCCCATGCCCACGGATACCGTATCAACAGTTCCGTTACGTATCTCGTACGCGCATGGCTTGACGCCTGCCGGGGTCTCGATATCCACCGGGTTTGCCTTGACCCCCAGGACCTGGACGGCATACGCTGTCACTACCCGGATCCCGTTACCGCACATTTCTGCCTCTGTGCCGTCAGGGTTGATCATGCGCATGAATAACGGTGCATTGCGGCCCTTTTCAATGGATAACACACCATCCGCACCTATCCCGAAGTGCCTGTCGCACAATTGTTTTACCACCTGCGCAGTCAAATAATCGGGCCTGCCCTTGGGGTTATACAGGACCACGAAATCATTGCCCGTGCCTTCGCCCTTTGTAAATTTCAGGTTCATTATGGCCTTGCCTCCCAGGCCAGCATAGCATACAAACAGAATTTGATCGACCGGATCAATTACCCCCAAATTTGACAGGTAATTTGGGTCAATTTTCGTATCTTTTGACTTGCAACAGGCCTGGATATGGCCTATGGTAATCAAATGAAACTTCCTTGGGAGATGGCATGAATAAACATTATGTACTGGATACAAACGTGTTATTGCACGACCCGCAGGCCATATTCGCATTCGGCCAGGACAATGTTTATATACCTATTTACTGTATTGAAGAACTGGACGGATTTAAACGTGAACTGTCCGAACTGGGACGAAACGCCAGGGAGGCCAGCCGTATCCTGGACCGGTTCAGGGATACGGGCAGCCTGGCTGAAGGGGTACAGATGCCGGATCACGGGATGCTGCGCGTGATCTTTACGACCGGCAATCACGACAAACTGATGCCTGCTCATTACAAGGAATTCGCCCAGAGCCACCTGATGGACAACCTGATAGTGAAATCCGCGCTGGATCTGCGTGAGGAGCTGGGCAACGCGGAGGTCATTTTCGTGACCAAGGATACAAACCTCAGGATCAGGGCGGATGTGTTGGGTTTGCATGCCGTGGACTACGACACCCGGCATGCCGATGTAAGCGAGGTATATTCCGGGGTGGGTCAACTCGATGTGGATGCCGCGTTCATAGAGGCCTTGTACCGGGAAGGTTTCGTGGAAACGGAGGATGTTAAGGACTATTTTTACAACCAGTACCTGGTCATTGCCAACCAGTCCAATCCCAGCCAGACCGCGTTGGCCCGGGCGAACAAGCGGGAAAATCGCTTTGAACTGATCCGGGATTTTAAAAAACCTGTATGGTCGATCAAACCCAGGAACAAGGAGCAGGTGTTTGCGTTGCACGCCTTGCTGAACGACGATATCCGGCTGGTCACGCTGATTGGCAAGGCCGGTACGGGTAAAACCCTGGTAGCAGTGGCGGCAGGCCTGCAAAAGACCGTGAAAGAGGAAAAATACTCCAAGTTGCTGGTGTCCAGGCCTGTATTCCCCCTTGGCAGGGATTTGGGCTATTTGCCGGGAAGCGTGGAGGAAAAACTCAACCCCTGGATGCAGCCCATCTATGACAACCTGGAGTTCCTTACAAATTTCGGACGGCACGCAAAAGAAGAGGAATCCGGCTACGCCAATTTCATAAAGAGCGGTATCCTGCAGGTAGAGCCGTTGACCTACATCAGGGGCCGCAGCCTGCCGAACCAGTACTTCATCGTTGACGAGGCACAAAACCTCACCCCGCACGAGGTCAAGACCGTGATCACCAGGGTGGGGCACGGGTCGAAAATCGTGCTTACAGGTGACCCATACCAGATCGACAATCCTTACCTGGATTCGTTGAACAACGGCCTGGTGCACGTTGCGGAAAAAATGCGCGATGAACGCATAACCGCCACGATTACCCTGACAAAGGGCGAACGTTCGGAACTGGCCGAACTGGCGTCCAACCACCTGTAATTTAAGGTTTCATTACGGGTCTTCCGGATCACCCGCCTGCGCTCCACGGCTTCGTTACAACCGGAAACCACGGTCAACGGTCACGGACTCGGGCCTCTGGCATCTGGCATCGGGTCGCAGCCTGCGGCTGCTGCGGGACGGCCCTGCGGGCCTTCGGGAAGACTTCCGTTGTAACCGAAAACCACGGCCTCGGTCAACCGTCTCGGCCACGGCCACGGCCCACGGTCACCCCATGTTGACCACCCCCGTATATAACCACTTGATAATAAAGGACCTTTGGTTCAACTGTAGATACAACACGCCTATTTTG
>WGCQ01000133.1 GCA_015493765.1 Deltaproteobacteria bacterium | reverse complement strand
TTCGACCTTTGTTGCGGAACTCCCTTCGGTCGGCCCTGCGGGCTGGTCCTCACAATCCGCTGACGCGGACCGGTCGAAAAATAAGGTCTCGCAACGGCCCTTTGGGCCTGTCCGGCTCGTCAAGCCGGTCGTCAGGGCCAAAGTCGGACCCCCTTGTGTGGGGTGGTGGGAGGAAGAAGACTCGTGGTCGAGTACGGATGTCATGGATGGTACTGTAGTGGGACCGCAGGCGGCCTCGAGTGTTGATTTGATGGGCTTAGTGACGAATCCTGAAATTTGTGTATTTTGCAACGCCTTGAAACACAAAGACAATTCAAGATGCCGGCCGGAATCCGGCGATCCCAGGTAGGACTTTGTAACACCCTCATTACGCCTGCGCTCAAACAGGCTTAATTCCGCGTATCTGAACCCATTTCGGCGCCCTTTGTCTCAAATTTGACAGGTAAATTGGGATTCGGATGATTATTTGAATTGCAGGTGGGGGTGACTCAAAATGCGCTTTTCCACTTCCCGTACCCGTAAAGGCTTGTAGTACAAATACCCCTGATGCGTACTACAACCATGTTCCAACAGGTAATCGGACTGTGCCTGGGTCTCAACACCTTCTGCGATTATATCCATGTTCAGGTTCCTGGCCACGGCAATCACGGTATCCACAAAGGCACATGCATTAGGGTCGTCGGGCAGCCCCCGGACGAGAGAACGGTCAATCTTCAGGCGATCAAAGTGATATTGCCTTAGAAAGGACAGGGAGGCATATCCTGTGCCGAAATTGTCTATGGCGATACGTATCCCGAGTTTATTGATCTTATTCAGGATTTGGGTTACCACGCTCGATACCCTGATTGACAAAGGGATATTTTCATAGATCTCTATTTCCAGGAACTCCGGGGAAAGCCCGGTATCCCGGAGGGTTTGCTCTATGGTTTCCACTATATTTGTGTGTTCCAACTGGACCTTCGATACATCCACAACCACCCGGCCATTGAATCCGAACTGTTGCTGCCACAGCACCATCTGCTGGCATGCCTGTCGAAGGACCTGCCTGCCCAGTGGTATAATCAACCTGCTGTGCTCGGCAATCTGGATAAATCGTGAAGGTGGAATCACTCCCTTTTGCGGATGGTTCCATCGCACAAGCGCCTCCATTCCAATGGCCTGATTATGTGCTATATCTATTTGAGGTTGATAATACAGTGTGAATTGCCGGGATTCAATGCCCCTTTCCATGTCATGCCTGAGGGCGATTTGTTCCATCAATGCATCCGTTAACGAATGGTCATAAAAGACGTAGCGGTTTTTGCCCAGTTCCTTTGCATTGTACATGGCCGTGTCCGCAGCCTTTATAAGCGATTCCGGGTCCTTTCCATCATCCGGAAACAGCGCAATACCTATACTTAATCCCACATTGTGAACGGTTTCACTGACAATAAATGGTTCGTTGAGTTTCTTTAGCAGCCTGTCCGCAGTGGTTGCAACACCTTCCACTGTTACATTTTGTTCGACTATCACGAATTCGTCACCACCAAAACGGGCTATGATATCCGCATCGCGCGTGCTTTCCACCAGGCGTTTTGACACCTCCACAAGGATCTGGTCCCCTGCATCATGTCCATGTGTATCGTTTATATCCTTGAAATCATCCAGGTCCAAAAACAGTACAGCCACCTTATCGTGGCTTCGCCTGGCGTTATTTATGCTGTGTTTCAGGTGTGTTTGCAGCATGGCTCGATTGCCTAAATTCGTAAGCGGGTCGTGCAGGGCCAGGTACACCTGGCGTTGTCCGGACGCATTCACCTGTGTCAGGTCGGAAAACGATGCAACGAGATTTGCGGTTTTCTTGTTTTCATATACCACGGTGATGGTCAACCAGGCCGGAAAGGAGTGTCCGTCCTTGTGGCGCAGCCACGTATTATCACTCCAACTACCTGATTTTTTAACGGTATTAACAATCGAAGTATATAAATCCGGCCTGATATCCGGATTGCTTAGCAGCCTTGACCCGTACCACCCCAGGACATCTTGTTCATCGTACCCGGTTAGCCTGGTAAATGTCTTGTTTACAGTGGTAATACGGCCCTCCATATCCATGATTACCACTCCTTCCGTGGCGTTCTGAGCGACAGATGCGAGATATTTCAGGCGTTCTTCCCGTTGTACCTGTTTAGTAATATCGTTGAGGTACACCAGGATCGCATCCTTTCCTTCCCACTTTACAGGCATGGCACCCACTTCCGCATGAAAGGTTGAGCCATCCATCCTGAGGAGCTTGTGACGTATCAACACCATCTCCTTTTTATGGGACATCATGAGACTTATATTGTTTTTGGCAGATGATATGTCATCCGTGTGTACGAAATCTTTCCATGGGCGCCCTATAATCTGATCTACGGATGATGCGCTCAACATGTCCTTTGCCACGGAGTTTGCATATAAAAATTTTATCCCGTCATGTACCACAACACCTACGGGCAGGGCATCGAGCAGGCGCCTGTAACTGTTGATGGCCTTATACTGTTGCAAGGTCGACCCCTGTGTACTTGATGACGAAGGTTGTTTCAATTTTGCCAGCCCAAGCATGTAATCTTTGTGTTGTTGTTGCCATTTTACCGTGGAACACCATATATTCCTGAACCTGCCTGTACTGTCCATGACCCTTAAGGGCATCCATGGGGTTTCATCATTGCGGCTAAAGGTTTGTTCATTAATAAAATCCATCAAGTCCATCTGGTCATCCGGGTGTACCCTGCGAATCAGTGTTCTCAAGTAAATGTCATTGTCTGTTTCGAGTCCCAGGAATTCCTTCAAGTGCTCATTAAGAAAAATTATTCTTTCCTGTTCCACATCCCAGATACTAACCATTATGGGCTGGTCCTTTAGGGCCAGTTCCCAGAAAATTGGTATGTCTGGTTTCATTTTTTCCTCTATAAACAAATCCAGATGTATTCATTATACCACAAAAAATTTTTTGGTAAATCTTTTTAGCAGGCACCAAATGAGGGTGTTGATTTGATGGATTTAGTGACGAATCCGGAAATTTGTGTATTTTGCAACGCCTTGAAACACAAAGAGAATTCAAGATGCCGGCTGGAAGCCGGCGATCCCAGGGGGAACTTTGTAACACACTCATCAAATATGTGCCCGCCCTAATCCCCTGTACATGCGTTTTGTAAGAATTGATGATTTGGACCCTGGTTTTGTAATGGTTTGAGAAATAATGCACTATAAAAACAACATCACGTCGAAGATTCCTTGGGTTGAAAGATATTGACTTTATTAAACAAATTCGTTATAAAGGGAACCTGATTTGGACCCAAGGAGGATGTAATGATCAGAAATGCCAAAACACTGCGGATAATACTCACCCTTTTTGCAGGCGTGGCAATCGCCTGCGGCAGTGCCGGCGGGAACGGCAATGTACCTGACAACGGCACAACCAACGATAACGGACAAATCAACAACGACAACGGGGGGGCGCCGCCGGGCAAGGCCTACAAGCCCATGTGGAAAACAGGGGACCAGTTCACCGTAAAGACCAGTTACAGGCTGACCGCTATCAAGACGTCCGAAATCAGGGGCGAACTGCTGGGCGAAGAGGTGGATGAAAACGGCGTACAGTGGACGAAACCGGTGTACTGGCACTTCACCGTGATCCAGACGGGCTGGACCCCGGACAAAAAATCCTCGTTTTATAACTACGCGTTGAACGATGACGGCAGCCTGTCCACGATCACGATCATGCAAATCACCGCGCCCAAGGAATTGAACGGTGATATTTTCAGCGACTTTGACCCGGTGGCTTACATGGTGATCCGCGAGTCCGACCTCAAGGTCACGGGTTTTCACTACAATTTCATCGGCAAAAACGGCCGGTACAACCGGACATTCGAACTCTATACCACGGACCCGGACAAGGTGGATGCATCCATGGCATACAATTTATTCATTACGCCCACCTACATGCCGGTATTGCCCTTGCGGGAGTCCGATTACTCGGTCACCTACGGCGATGACTTCCGGCAGACCGTGAAATGGGACGGCCAGGCCTTTTACGTGACCTTTGTGGATGCATTCGACCGCAACCGGGTAACGCAGGTCTGGAAAAAGGGCCTGCCCTGGTTCGTGTCCTCGGTTTCGGCAAACCGCAAGTCCGAACTGGTGCCCGCGGGCAAGGTGTCGGGCCTGACCGCTGCAAACGGTTACAGGCGCATACGCAGCGCCCTGTCCAGCACCATGAAGATCGAGGAAAAATTTCGCAGGCCCGTGGACCTCAGCAAGTCATTTACGATCACCCAGGCCCATATCGATGCCAGCGTGGCGCCCGAATACTATCCCTGGGCCGGCTATTTCTGGTCCATGAAGGGCGGGGCGGCGATCTTCGGCTGGCACCACTACACCAAATCACCGGCCGGCCTTGTTCGCGAGGCCGCTGACAAGATATTGAACGTGGCCAACGGCCTGGAGGAGGACTTGCACAGGCTGCGCAAAAAGATCCACACGTTGCAATACGAACTGCGGAAACTGGCATCCGGGTCCGACGAGTACAAGGCAAAACAAAAGGAAATCGACGACGCCAGGAAGGAATTCGAGGAAAAACGCAAAAAATACATTGCCAAAACGGATGAGTTGAAAAAACTGTTGAAGAAACACTTTACAGACCCCCGGACCGGCGTGGTTGCAAAGATCAAAAAGGGCGAGATCAGCCTGGCCGATTCCAAAAAATTCGGTCCGTTGGACAAGTACGGCCTGTACGTGATGCTGAAAAAGCGTTCGTCCGACCCGTTCGGCGCAACCCGCTGGGAGATGAATAACCATTACACGCCCGCAGGACCCGGCTGGTACGGGCATTGCAACGGCTGGTCCGCGGCATCGATCATGACGAACGAGCCCAGGCAGGACCTGAACGTGGATTTGCCTGCGCCGGATGGCAACGGCACGATCACGTTGACGTTTACGCCGGGCGACCTCAAGGCCTTGTCATCGCTGAGTTATTTTTCGGGTCCCAGCAATTTCTACGGACACCGTTACGAGGGCTATCCCGAGGACGACATGCAGGACCTGTATCCTGACGTATTCCACAGGCTGGTGACCTACTACATCGTGGAAAATCACTTCCCGTTGGTGTTCGACCTGCAGGCGGACGAGGAGGTGTGGAATTACCCGACGTACGCGGTGACGTTCGATATAACCGAGGATTCGGAGTACAAGCCCCTGGTGAATATCAACAAGGCCTCACAGCAGGAATTGCAGGACAAACTGGGGCTCAGCGAGAGCGTGGCAAAGGCGATCATCACGTACCGCGACGAAAAGGGACCGTTCAAGGACCTCAATGCGATCAAGGATAACGTGTCCGGTGTAAACTACGGCAATTTTGACAAGATATGGAAAAACGCCTACGTGGCAGAGGGCATTACCAAGGCCTTTGACGTGCGATGCAAGTTGATGTACTCCACGGACGGGGTGGACGAGACCCACGTGGACGGGCCGAATACGACACCTGAAGGCGATCATGAGGACTACACCTACCGCCTGTACACGGACGCGCAGGGGCATTTGAAACGTGGTGAATGGACGGGCTATAGCCGCACGGAACACCCGGATTTTGCATGGGTGCCCTACGGAAACAACCTGTATCCCGACTGGTCGGACTCGGAAAACCCGGACATAAATTTCAAGGTGCTCCGAAACCTCATATCGGTACGCGAGATGGCACCGCCCACCTGCAAGAGTGATGCGGACTGCGACGAGGGCCAGACGTGTAACAAGCGCTTCGGCGAGTGCGTTACCGCCGGCGGATGCACCACGAACAACGATTGTGCCACGGGCTACACGTGCGAAAACGGGACCTGCACGGAACGGCCGAGTGGATGCGGCGATGACCCGTACGAACCCAATAACGGGCAGGCAGCGGCAGCAGCAATGGATGCCGGTTCGTACAAGAAAATCCCGATCTGCCCGGAGGGTGACGAGGACTGGTTCGGGCTGGCCCTGAAAAAGGGCGACAAGGTGACGATCGACATCCACTTCAAGCATGCGGACGGCGATATTGACATGAAATTGCTGGATGCGGCAGGCCACACCGTGGGCAGTTCGACCAGCAGTTCGGATGACGAGCATATTGCAAAAGAGATCGACAAGGACGGGACGTTCTACCTGAAGATTTACGGGTACCACGGCGCGCAAAACGTCTATGACATGGACATAGCGATCGAGCATAGCAATCCGGCTGCGTGTACGGATGACGAATACGAGCCCAATGACACGCGGGATGCGGCCAAGGCAGTGACACTGACAGGCGACGGTATCCAGGCCACGATTTGCCCGCAAAACCAGGACTGGTACAGTTTTACCGTGGATGCGGACGGCCAGTACACCCTTACGATTACAGGGGATGACGACCCGGATTTCGTGTTGTATGCGGGTGACTCCCAGGACAGCCTGACGGACGGGTCGAATCCCGGTGATACCGAAACCGCAGCGCTCGATTTGAAGGCCGGAACCACGTATTATTTGAAGGTCTATTCGAATTCCAGCGAGGCCTTTGATTACCTGGTGGACCTGGAAAAACAGCAGCAGCAGCCTGCACAGGCAACGGTGTTGATCAACGAAATTTACTACGATGCGCCCGGCCTGGACAGGACCGCGGCGTTTATCGAATTGTGGGGCACACCAGGCACCAGCCTGGACGGTTATTCACTGAAGGCGATAAATGGAAACGGCGGGGGCACCTATGCCGAAATCTCGCTCAACGGGCAGGTGATACCGGACTCGGGTTTCTTTGTGATCGGTACGCCGGAATCGGCCCAGGCCGTGCACGCGCAGATGACTGACCCACATGCGGACCTGCAAAACGGACCTGACAGCCTGCAATTGTTGAAGGGTGACACGGTGGTGGACGCCGTGGCATACGGCAATTTCGGAACGAACTACGTGGCTGCCGGGGAAGGGAATCCTGCGCCTGACCCGGCGGGACAGGCCATAACCCGGGATTCGAACCATGACGATACCAATGACAACGGGGCCGATTTCCATGCGGCCGCGCCCACTCCCGGCCAGTAGCCGTCTGCTGTTCGTACTGTTCGTGGCCCTTTCGTGCAGCGGTGCGCAAAGTGGCCCGGGGGGTGATGCCGCCCAGCCCGAAGACGGGGTGGATACGTATCAGGATGTGGCGGCGGACCTGTCCGGTCAGGCCGATGCACGCCACGAAAACCACGTCCCATACATGGAGCCCATTGGCGACCGCAGCCTGGTGGCCGGTGAACTGGCCGTGATAGCGATCGAGGCGGATGACCCGGACCATGACCCGCTGACCTATTTCATGGCAGGCAGCCTGCCTGATGGTGCGCGGTTCGACAGGCAAAAAGGCGTGTTTACGTGGACGCCCCAAAAGGCCCAGGTGGGGCTGGAGGTGATGTTGACCTTTGGGGTATCTGACGGACATGAGCAGGTATCCGAAACAATCATGGTCAACGTGGTGGCAAAATCCGAAAACCACGCACCCGTGTTGCAACCCATTGGGACACTGACCGTGGAGCCGGGCAAGGAATTCACCTACAGGTTGAGGGCCACGGACCCGGACGGGGACGAACTGCATTTTTCGATCAGCGGTCCCAGGCCGCCGGGGTCGCACCTGGACAAGGAAAAGGGTGTTTTTACCTGGGACGTACCGGCGGATGCGACTGGCAAGTCCTTTGTCGTCGTGTTCACGGTGACGGACGGCCGGATGACGGATACGGCGGAGGTAAAACTGGTGGTGGGCAAGGCGGGCAAAAACCGTCCGCCCCAGGTCAAGGACCCGGGTGTACTGCATTTCACGCCTGGACAGGACAATCACTACCAGGTCGAGGCCACGGACCCGGACGGCGATAAACTGACGTATTCTTTAGCAAAACCGGAGATGGCGCCCAAGGGCCTGGCAATGGACGCGTCGGGCATGCTGCGCTGGAAACCGTCGAGGGACTGGTCAGGCCTGAAAGTGACCGTTCAGGGTGAGGTCACGGACGGCGAATACAAGGTGGTCTTTGACATACCTGTCCAGGTAATGGACCCGTATCCACCCTTGATCCAGCCGCTCGGAAAGCCTGACATCAAGGCTGGTCGGGCCGATCTTTATTTTACGATTACGGACGAGGGCGGAATCTCACGGGCTGATTTGACCTTTCATACGGACATCCAATCCCACGACAACACCGTGGACCTGGTAAACCTGGACGGACCGATTTATGGCGTCTCCGTGAACGTTGGCAAGGCCAAACAATTGAGCATCATGTGCCAGGCCACGGATCGTGCAGGCAACAAGACCCGTTTCCCTGAAACCGGCTACCAGACGATACCACTGGCAGTGGAGTGCCCGAAGCCCGACCATCCTGTGTTCGTGAGGGTTTACTACGACACGCTGGGTGAAAACGAGGCCCTGGAGGAGTTCATCTGGCTGTACAACCCCACGGACCGGGCTGTGGACGTCAGCGGCTGGGCCCTTGCGGACAACAACGGGAACGGGAACTGGTATTTCATGCCGGCAAACATGACGATCGACGCACACGGATACCTGCAACTGGCGCGTAACCTGGATGGGTATGGCAACCTCTTCGACCAGAAACTGGTGCCTGACGTGGATGATTTGAACCTCAACCTGACAAACAGGGGGGATGCCCTGGTACTGGTGGACAAGGACGCCAATATCGTGGACCAGGTATGCTGGGAGGGCGGGGCCAAGGCAGGTTGTCCCGAGGGCTGGAAAGGCCGGGTATGGGCGGATGCGGGCAAGGCATTGATGCGTGGCACATACGGGCCTGATGGCTACGAATTCAGGATATGCGACACGGATACGGCATACGACTGGACATCGGACCTCTACAACGCACCGCCATTACCAAAATTGTGATCTACTAAAAATGATGGATTCGTAAAAACTCCGATTTTGATCATTTTGACCTCTCTAACTGTTTGATTTTATTAGATGTGACCTGGCCGGGTTTGATTTGTTACGAGTCAGTCAAAAATAACAGGGATTATTGGTCTTCATGCCGGGTGTCGTTACCGCCGTCCTTTTGTTCCTTGCCTTCTGCCAAATCTGCAAGGTCCATCGTGACTCCAGGCACTGTTTGTTCCGGCTCCGCAGCCACCAACACCAATGCCGGTCGCAGTAATTTATTGTTGTACAAGTAACCCTTTTGCAGAAACCTGACAACTGTTCCCGGTGGCTGTTCATCGGTTTCGACCCGGTGCAGGGCCTGGTGAATGGTTGGGTCGAACTCCACTCCGGGTTCTGCGTCAGCCGCCTGGACACCGGCTTCAGTCAGTACCCTGATGAAATCCCGTTCCACCATGTGGATACCGTCGATGAATTCCTGGGGTACGCCTCCCGATTGCTCGGCCGCCTCAAGCGCCCGTTGCAGATTGTCGAGTACAGGCAGCATGTCCCTGATCAATTTTTCGTTTGCGACCTTTTTGTATTCTTCCTTTTCCTTTGTAATCCGTTTGCGGTAATTATCGGATTCAGCCAGCAACCTCAGGTATTTTTCCCTGGCAACAGCCATTTTTTGTTCCAGTTCCCGGACCTGCTGGCGCAGGGCCGCAACCTCGCTGTCCTCCTCGACCGGGGCAGCGTTTTCAGTACCGGCATTCTGGCTTACCTCAAGCACGAGTCCCCCCTCGTTTGCAGGTTCCGTTTCAATGGTTTCTTCGTTTGTTTGTTTTTGCTCGTCCGTGTTCAAATCTTTGTCTGTTTTTTTGTCTGTATCCATGATTTGTTCTGTTGTATTCTTTTTATTGTTTTCGGGCGCGCTCACCTCAAATTTAAAGTAGCCATTACCCGATAAAATGTCAAGTGTATTTAGAACTCCGAGGGATCTTCGACGTGAAGTTATTTTTAGAACACGTTATTCATCAAACCGTTACAAAACCCTTGCCAAAATTATCAATTCTGACAAAACGCGTGTACATGGGATTAGGTCAAACATTTGGTGATCATAACGACGCATTTGCATGTATTTATAGCGTTTTTTGAATTGCAAGATTTTTTGTTGATATGCGATGCATATCGGCTACTGGGTCCGACTGTGCCCCTGCCGCCTGATTCCTCGCCGTCTTCGAGGCCGTTTGTTGCGCTGCGGCTGCGTGACTCGTTCGCCCCTTCCGGGCCTCAATAAAGATGTGATATGCGTTGCATATCAGGGTTTGG
>WGCQ01000132.1 GCA_015493765.1 Deltaproteobacteria bacterium | reverse complement strand
GTGACCGTGGCCGAGTCCGTGGCCGAGGCCGTTGGCCGTGACCGTGGCCGTTGACCGAGGCCGGGGTTTCCGGTTGCAATGGAAGCCTTCCCGCAAGGCCCGCAGGGCCGTCCCGCAGCAGCCGCAGGCTGCGTCCCGAGACCCGATACCAGAAGCCAGAATTCAGTGGCCGAGTCCGTGGCCGGGGCCGAGTCCGTGGTCCGTTGGCCGAGACCTTTCGATTACAACGGGAGCCTTCCCGCAAGGCCCGCAGGGCCGTCCCGCAGCAGCCGCAGGCTGCGTCCCGAGACCCGATACCAGAAGCCAGAATTCAGTGGCCGAGGCCGTTGGCCGTGACCGTGGCCGTTGACCGGGGCCGTGGAGCGTAGGAGCGGGTTTCAAACCCGCCCTTGCATCAAAGATTTCTCAGGTAAAAATCCAGAGCACTAATCAGCAATTTTCCTGCTAAAAGGCAATCTTTACGTCCTGTCGTTGTGCAGAATCTATCTGCCACAAATGCCTGGACCTGAAATTCATCATCCTGGCGACAATGACATCCGGGAACTGTTCCAGCCTGATGTTGTACGTGTTTACGTATTCGTTGAACATCTCCCTGCGGTCCGCGATCATGTTCTCGAGTTCCGAAATACGGGTCTGGAGTTCACGAAACGAGGCATCTGCCTTTAATTCAGGGTAACTTTCCGCCACTGCAAACAGGCTGCGCAGGGCCATGGTCAACTGGTTTTCTGCCTCGTGACGTTGCGCACCGGTGCCCCCGTTTTGTAACAGGGACCTGGCACGCGTGATATTTTCCAGCACCTGCTGTTCGTGGAGTTTGTAGCCCTTGACCACTTCAACCAGTTTGGGCAATTCGTCAAACCGCTGCTTCAACAGCACGTCTATGTTGCTCCATGCCTTATCGATGCTGTGCGCCAGGCTCACCAAGGCATTGTAGATACTGATAAAATACAACAGAACAACCACTACCACAAAGCCAACCACAATCAGGGCGATCATTACTGCCATCTTGCCTCCTTAGAATAGGAATTCCAATAGTAATACCGTTCCCAGCGCCAGTGCCACCACTGCCGCAATCCCGTTCAAAACCTTGGCCAGTCCGAACCGACCCGCAGTCCTGTCAGGTGTCCCTTGTGCGATCACAAAAGGCAAGCCCTTAATATCCGGTTTGCCAATCATAACGACAGGTGCCACCGGCCTTCCGGCACCCTGCAAACCCTCCTTCAACACCTGTTGCTCCACGTCCCTTTTGGCCAGTTCCCACTCATGCTGGTCGATCACACCGTTGTGATCCAGGTCGTATTTCATCAGTTCCTGTTTGTCAGCCTTCAGCCGCCTGAGCCTCTCAACCACCTTCTGCCGGATACTTCGCCGCCCGGGATAGACGGCCTTTGTAAAACCCAGGCAATACACCTCGGCAAATTCCGGTATGGATTCCTCAACGACCTTTTCCGTTGACACCATCATGGATCCCGGCGTACTTCTGGTTATTTTTTCAGTGCAAAAAATCTGAGCCCCCTCGGGCACCACCACTACTCTGCCCGTACCGTCATCCAAGACGAATGGGCTGTTGATCGTGTGCAGGTCACTAATTCGCCGCCACCTTGGACGTCCCCTCAAGTCAACAGACCTTCTGTACCTGGTTACCCGGTAATAGACGCAGGCACGTCCGCTGACAGGTCCAACCAGGTTTGTATTACGTATCGCCCTGCCAACCACCTCCACCATACCGGCGGCCAGGCTGCGAATCCTGGACGTAGGCGTATTCAGCACCATCAGTTGCAATCTGAAGTGATGCAGGCTGCGCCACACGAATAAAGCGGCCAAAGCCAGGTCTATGGCCGCGCAACCTATGCCAACGGGCTGGTAAGCACGTAACCGCCACTGTGAAGTGAACCATGAGGACAGGCGAAAACCACTTATGTTGACTATAAACAAAAGTATGGCCATGGCGATGTCAAACCCAAACCCACTATATCGCCACAAAGCACCAACAGCCACTGGAGGCAGGGCCGGTGACAGGTCATCATTTAATCCGGTATCACGCTTTTCATGGGTTTCCCGGCTGACCGGTGAATCCGCAACAGTGGCGAAATCCACCAGTTCGTCCATCCCTGGCAGCAGGTAAAGGCCATACAACCCCATCCTTTTTAATGACATCCCCGCTGTGCCGGATTCGTGAGCCGCATACGGCAAGCGATTGACGCCGAAATACGGATCCACGACCAGGCGGCTGGCAACCTGTCCCAACTTTGACAGCAGTTCCCCCAAGGATTTAATGGGAGCCTTGCCATCGACATTTAAAAATTCCTGTATCCCGACACAACGCCACCCGTTTTCCCCCGGATTTTTGAAATACAGTACACCCCTGGGGGAACTATGTAGTATCCTTTTAGTGATCATGGCCGTGAGGTCTTGTTTTTTATGTGACTGAATACCCCACTGATAAACCATTTTGCCTGCAATTTCATTTTTCTTATCCGTAATAACAGCCAGTACAGTGGCACCATGACGGACATGAAGATCCCCATCGGTATAGCCGGTCATGCCCAGGCCATCCCCCTCCAGCCAGGTCCTTTTAACACGCGCACATTGTTTGCCGCCGGGATTAACCATGCTGATCCAGGCCCGGATTCCGTTTCCTTTCAGCACATCCAGGATCGCCATCAGCCTGGACGTATCACCCCTGGCAAAAAAAGCAGGCCCAAATCCAATCAGGTGCTGCCTGGTGGTAAACGGGTCCATTCCGTATCGCTCTTGCAAAATCTGTATGGCGTGCTTTGTCTTGTCGTCTTCCCGGGGATTCTGATACACGATCAGGATTGGACTCGTTTCCATGCTCTTTTAACAGTAACAAATTATGATAGATTTTACAAAAATTTATAAAAAATCCGGATTTGGGACGTTATGAATATTTTGTGTATAATCAGCCAATGAGATACCTTGTGCTTGTTGGTATCATTGGCCTTGCAAGTTGCGCCAGGGCACCCGGGGATGAACGCCAGTTACTTGCATTTTATGCGGGTCAGAGCGCACCCTGGTACCAGGCGGCCTTGCCTGATTCGTGCATTTTGCAAGGCATACATATAAATACAATTAGTACCAGGGCCCTTATTACTTGTGGACACACCAATTATCAGGTAACAGCGGCACTGCACCCGTTTCGGCCCAGGGGGTATTGCATAACAACAACGAATTATAATGTATGCGTAACCCCGGACCTGCCTGTACTGGCATCTACATTTGCTGCTGTATTAGCAAACAGTCCTCACATCACGCAAATCGAGGCACCCCATGCCGCACACCTGCGTTTACTTGCATTATGGGCAGGCATAATGGCCGTGCTGATGAGCCTTTTAATACTGTATGCAGGCATGGAAATTTTACGTTTGCCGACAAAGGACCTGGTCATCTTTCTGGCCCTGGTCGTTATCGCCCTGGCCTTGCGCCTGGCATCCGGGTTGTGGGCACCAATACACGCAAACGGGCACGGCATTGCCGAAGCCGAAGGTATGCTGCAGGGTGTACCAATGCATTTGGAGGGCTTTGCAAAGGGGCCATTTGCATACCTGGTGTACAGCAGGCTTTTAGACCTGCTGCCGCAATCATACAATGCCTTGTTTGTATTGAACCTGGTGCTGTCTGCGTTGGCCTGCGGTTTCATATTCCTGTCAGCGCGCAATGTGATGTCACGGCTGCCAGCCCTGGGTGTTGCATTGGTGCCTGCGGTGTTTCCGGGGCTGGTTACACTGGCCGCCACAGAGGCCCCACAGAATCTGGTCATGTTCGTTGCATCCCTGGGCATCTTTTGGGGCACTCGTGCAAGCCGTAGCAGGGACTCAACGGACCGTATTGCCGCCTTTGGGGCATTTATTGTTGGCTCATCCCTGTTTTTTGAGTCCATGGTCCTGTTGATACCGGCATTCGTGGTGTTATGGGGCGATAAACGCAGAACACCTTTCGGCCCAAGGGTATTGCTGGGTACAGTGGGCATCATTTTATTACTTCCCCAGGCAGGTTTTTTGTTGTTCTCACCTGGTGTTACGGAGGTACTGGGACGTCTCGGAGGGGCCATGCATGCGCCTGCAGGACTGTGGCAAAGCACCCCGGTTGCATTCTGGATAGTTTGCATTTTATTGGTTGCCTCAGTATTTTTTGTTCGCAAAAACAGGATGACCTTGCTGTTGCCTGCCATGTTACTGTCCGCTGTTTTACTGGGTTTCCTTTCCCTTGGTGCATCAGGCTGGTCCACTGACCCGATCCGTTACCAGTCCGAGGCCATTTTCCTGGCCATACCGGCCTTGTTTCTGCCTGCTGCCAGGCTGAAAGGGATTTTGTGTACCATCCTGAGTGGCGTATTGACGTGGAGCCTGTTTACCACGCCTCCCCCCATGACGATCGAACAACAGGAGTTCCGTTTCCTGGAAAACGTGCACCTGCCCGCGGATGACTTGATTATCCCTCCGGTCTATCACCCCTGGAGAAATCAAGGCGCCGTGTGCGCCTTTCCCTCGTCACTGTTTACGGGCCGTAATATCGTGTCCCAGATGCCTGTGCCGGCTGTTGCCTGTGCAGTATGTTACTATGGCACATGCTCGGCGGCGCGTGGACGACCTGCCCCGGCAGGGCGGTGGCAGGTTTACACTACCGTGAGGCCTGGCCGGTACAGGTACGGCATAGTTTATCCTGTTAAAGCAAGGATAGGATTTTACAAGTGTCCTTAATCCCAAATTATCGGTGATTTTTGGAGATTTTCTTGCACTTATAAAAGATATGTTATAATTTAATTGAGATGAGTGGGAAGGATGACCAGATTACCAGGGTAACCCCGCTGATGCAATTCATGCGTGAACTCCAGAATGTGGTAGAGTGCCTGGTTGTAATCTACGGGGATGACCTGGGACGCAAGTACGACCTGCTGGACAACGAGGTAACGATTGGGCGTGACCCATCAAATGACATTACTATCGACCACTCGGCCGTGTCCAGGCGACATGCAAAAATCATCAAGCACAATAAAGACCGTTATCTCATAGACCTGCACAGCACGAACGGGACCTATGTAAACGACAAGCCCATTACAAAGGCCAAGTTGTACAGTGGCGTATTCATAAAAATAGGTAATACCATATTCAAATACCTCGAAGGGTCTGACCTTGAAACCGCTTACCACGAAGAGATCTACAAGATGACCATAACTGACGGGTTGACCCAGTTGTATAACAAGCGTTACCTGATAGAGGCGCTGGAAAAGGAAATTGCCAGGGCAAAACGGTACAAAAGGCTGCTATCGATAATCATGATCGATATTGACCACTTCAAACAGATCAACGACCAATACGGCCATATCGCGGGTGACGCTGTTTTGAAACTATTGGGCCGCCTGTTGTCGAAACGTATCCGCAGTGAGGAAATTGTTGCCAGGTACGGGGGCGAGGAGTTCCTGGTGCTTCTGCCCGAAACCGACCGAAAGGGTGCCGCATCCATGGCAGAGGCCATACGTTCCATCGTGGAAGGATACGTGTTTACCTTTGAGGACCAGCGGCTGCGCGTTACGATTAGCGCCGGTGTGGCCGAATATGACCCGGATAAACACAGCAGCCCTGACGAACTGGTCAAGGATGCCGACGAACACCTCTACAAGGCGAAAACCAGTGGACGAAACCAGGTGGCGTATTAGATTATGGAAACAATAACAAATTTGTTTGACGCCCTACGATTAAAGTATGAATTGCAACAAAAGGACAAGGACGACATAGATGAAACCACGAAAATGCAGCAAAAAGAGGTCCAGAATTACATCGATGTCGTACTCAAGTCCCAGGCCAACAAACCTGTTGGCATACACACGGTGCACATGGCAAGCGGACCGGACGAGGAAAGCGAGGTAGTCATATCGTTCGTGGATGCCGTCCAGTTTTACGAGGCCATCTCCCTGCATATCGGCAAGTTTGGATTTTTTGTCAAGGGTGAGCCCAGGTTTCACATAGACGCGCTACTAAAAATAAAGGTCAAACTAATCAAGGAAGGTATTGAGTTCAACCTGTCCGGTAAGGTGGTGTGGCTGAATCCCAAAACCACGAAAGGCAAGCCCCCGGGCATGGGTATCAAATTGTACAAGATGGGTGCCTTGCAACGGTCTGTATTTGAGGACTTCATTCATGGACAGGCGGAACCTGATACGCTTATTGCACTTTCCGAGTTCTAAGCAAAACTGACATCACAAGTAAAATCAGTAGCCAGGACCCAGCGTTACCACCGCCCCCCTGGGTACATCCATGACCAGTGGAGCCGGACCCTATGTCCTCGCCAACGTCAGTGCCACCCTCATCAGGGTGTGCCCAGTCCTTACTGTAAAGGTAACACAACCCATCCTTGTCGTCCCTGGACAGGGTCCGCTTGTTGATGTCACCCTTGTTCGCAGAATAATACATGGTTGCATCAGGGTCTTTCGAATGGTCCATGCCCAGGACATGGCCCAGTTCGTGGGTTACCGTATTCTGTACATCGTATTTTGACCTTGACCCATCGACACCAAAATCAAAGTTCCAGTCGTTTATGTCCATGTCCGCGTCGTATATCTCCCCTGTATCCAGGTCGTAACTGACAGTGGTAAATGCAATAACGTCCTCGTTGCCAACATATTTTTGGGTCCATTCATCCTTGTGATTGACCCACCTGATCAGGTTGTAATTGTCCTTGTGAGGCCAGTAACCGGTCTTGCCATCCTGTTTTAACCCCCCCGGCTCAAGCCTGGGCTGGTTGCAGTCAACCGCATTCCACGTATCCATGGACTTGTTCACCGCCTGCCATTCGGCGTTGCCAGGTATGTCCTTGGTCCCGTTGTAATCGTAAAACATCTTTACTTCGGATTTATACCAGCGCAACGGAGTCCCTTTATCCGTCCGGTAAACCTTGTATGCCAGGGCATTCCCTGCCATAAACACGACCACCGCCACAATTGTGAGCCGATACATCATAAGGTTGTTCCCCGGTTCACTGTTTCAGCGCCCTGGCCAGCATGTTTTCAAAACCTTGCAGGTCCGTCGGAAACTTGAATTCCTCGCCCACCAGGCGTACCCTGTTCAACCGCCTGAAGACACGTCCCACCGCAGTATCGATAATGAATACGCCCTGGCCGAGTCCTACCACACCCAGTCGTTTGCCAGCATGGTGTAAAAACAGGATCGCCGTCTCACCAACCTTCAATACGGGTACGCCGAATACCACCTGTACCCTGCCATCCACGGTTCCACCGGGTAATGTCACTTTTAGCGTCTTTGAGACCTTACCCGTGGCCTTAAAAACCCTGTCCACCCGGATGGTCAAAGTAGTATAATTCATGCCGTAATGGGGGTCGTAAAAAGCGGACGACCCGACAATCTGTCCCTTTACAATGGTATCGGACCGCTTTACCAGGTCCTTGACGCTCATGGACCTCACCGTAGTGGCCAGGACCGGAACCCCGAACAGCACAATTGAACACAAAATGGCAAATTGTTTTTTCATTGCATCACTCCCATCGGGATTATACATTTTTAGGGAAATGAGATCAAAAAGATAGGGGCCTGATCAGGCAAATTCAGGATTATTTTGCGGCAGCAGCAAAGCCCCTGACCTTGCGTTTTTTGACCTTTACGGCCTTCCTGACCATAACCAGGCCGCCACGGGCACCGGGAACCGCACCTTTGACCAGCATCAGGTTCTGCCGCGGCACCAACGCATCCACTTTAAGGTTCAATACGGTCACACGTTCGTTTCCCATCTGTCCGGCCATCTTGCGCCCCTTTACGACACGACCTGGAAATTCCGCGTTTCCAATGGAGCCACCGTGCCTTTTGTATTCATGGGCACCATGGCTGGCCGGCGCACCGTGAAATCCATGGCGCTTCATAACACCCTGGTATCCGCGGCCCTTGCTCCAACCGATCACATCGACCTTGTCACCACGATTGAACAGTTGCAGTGTCACATCCTCGCCCACGGGGTATTTTTCGAATTCCTCTTCCTCGACCCTGATTTCCTTGACCACCTTCATTGGCTCTGTTCCCAGTTTTGCAAACTGGCCTGCCACAGGTTTTATCACCTTCCTGGGGGCGATTTCCTCGAACCCCAGGACCACGGCGTTATAGCCGTCCTTGCCGTCCGCACGCTTGTGACGCAGCACTTTGCACGGGCCGAGTTTCAGTACGGTAACTGGCACGAGGTTACCACCACCGTCAAATATCTGGGTCATTCCGATCTTTCTACCAAGTAAAATTATGGACATCTCATACCTCCAACGGGTAACAGGCGGTTATATTTACACCTTACAATGAAAAATGTCAACAGGTATGGCCTCAAAACCCAAATTACCTGACTAAATTCGGCAGTCGTACGCCGCAAGCGGCTAACCTACTTTGTCGTTTGCACCCATGTATGCTCAATGTGGCTCTACCACACCTGCGCTCAAATGGGCTTAACTCCGCGTATCTGAACCACTTTCAGCGTCCTTTGTCCTCAAATTTGACAGGTAATTCGGGACTAAAATCCCAAATCGATTTGGGTGCAAAGGGAAATATTTCCGGCCTTAGTCCTTTTGCCAGTGCATGTACAACTGGCGCAAGTCATCCGGCATGGGCGCGCCTGTGCGGGTCTGAAAATCCATGAATGCCCAGATAAACCGCGCACGAGCAGCCAGAGTCCCATCCATCTTGTACATTTCCTGGGTCAAGGTGACGGAACGATTTCCGATCTTTTCGATCCAACTGCGGATTTTTACCTCGTGGCCTACCGTGACCTCGGAAAAAAAATCCACGTCCACGTGTACCACGGCAGGCCCGACCCTTGAGTGTACCGTGTGTTTGTACACGTCCACACCACCTTCCTGCTCGTGCATTGCCCACCTGGCCCACTCGAACATCTCCAGGTAGCGGGCATTATTCAGGTGTCCAAACATATCCACCTGCGTGGACTGGACCTTGAAGGTTATCTCATGGATCATGGGTCAGGCCTGTCGTGATAACTGATTTTTATTTTTCCTTGTCTTCGTCCTTGGGCGCCTCGGCTATGGCGGCCTCGGTGGTTACCAACAGGCTCGCTATGCTACCGGCATGCTGGATCGCCAGCCTGGTGACCTTTGCAGGGTCCACCACACCCATCTTCAGCATTGGGCCATACTCATCGGTCTGGGCATTGTAGCCAAAATCGTCCTTGCCTTCCCTGACCTTTTCGACCACGATCGAGCCATCCTTACCGGCATTCTGGGCGATCCATCTCAAGGGCTGCATCAAGGCATTTTTGATCACTTTAACACCAAGGGTGACCTCCTCGTCATCGAATTTCAGGTCATCCAGCACCTTGCTGGCCCTGACATAGGTAACGCCACCGCCGGGTACGATTCCTTCCTCAACAGCGGCCTTGGTGGCATGCAAAGCGTCCTCAACCCTGGCCTTCTTTTCCTTCATTTCGGCCTCAGTCTGGGCACCAACCTTGATTACTGCCACACCGCCAGCCAGTTTTGCCAGGCGTTCCTGCAGTTTTTCCCTGTCCCAATCACTCGTGGAGTCCTGGATCTGCTTTTTGATCTGTTCGATCCTGGCCTTGATCTGATTCGAATCACCCGCACCATCGATGATCGTGGTGTTATCCTTGTCCGACACCACCCGACGGGCACGTCCAAGGTCCGACATGGTCACGTTTTCCAACTTACGGCCGACCTCTTCGCTGATCACCTGGCCACCGGTCAGAATTGCGATATCCTCCAGCATGGCCTTCCTGCGGTCACCGAAACCGGGCGCCTTTACCGCCAGGCACTTCAGCGTGCCCCTCAGTTTGTTCACCACCAATGCGGCCAGGGCCTCACCCTCGATATCCTCTGCGATGATTACCAGGCTCTTGCCCTCCCGTGCGACCTTCTCCAGCAATGGCAGTATCGTATTCAACGCCGAGATCTTCTTGTCGTGGATCAGGATCAACGGGTTTTCCATCTCCGCAACCAGTTTATCCGCATCGGTCACGAAATATGGCGAGATGTAGCCCTTGTCGAACATCATGCCTTCCACGGTTTCGAGGGTCGTTTCCACGCCCTTGGCCTCTTCCACGGTGACCACGCCTTCCTTGCCAACCTTTTCCATGGCATCAGCAATAATCTGGCCGATTTCCTTGTCCTGGTTGGCCGAAATCGTACCTACCTGGGCGATTTCATCCTTGCCCTTGGTCGGTATGGCCATCTTTTTAACTTCCTCGATCACCCGTTCCACCGCAGCGTCCACGCCACGTTTGAGCGCCATCGGATTGATGCCGGCCGCAACCAGTTTCATGCCTTCGTCATAGATCGCCCTTGCCAGCACCGTAGCCGTTGTGGTTCCGTCGCCTGCCTTGTCCGATGTCTTGCTGGCAACCTCCTTGACCATCTGTGCGCCCATGTTCTCGAACTTGTCCTCCAGTTCGATTTCCTTGGCCACTGTCACGCCGTCCTTGGTCACTGTAGGGCTGCCCCAGGACTTTTCGATCAACACATTACGGCCCCTTGGTCCCAGTGTAACGGTAACCGCATCGGCCAGCAGGTCCACACCCTTCTGGATCCTGCGACGAGCATCTGCTTCGTAAAGTATTTCTTTGGCTGCCATCACTCCTCCTTTTTTCAATCAGCTTGGCATATTTTTACTCAAAATAACGGCTTCAACCGCAAAAAAGATAAACATTGCTTTTGATTGGTCAAGGGGGCAACCTCAAATTTGTCAGGTAATTTTGGTCAAATAAAATTTATGGCAAACAAGATTAACAAAACACGATTTCAGGTATATCATGCTTGCGGCTTGGAGGTGGAAAATGGTGGTCAAACCTAAAACAATGGCGGAAATTGCGATCATGCGTGAGGCTGGCAAGATGCTGGGTGAGGTCCTGGCAGGTCTGGCAGACCTGATCGAACCCGGGATCAGCACGAAGGAACTGGATGTGTGGGCGGAAAAAAAGATACGGTCCTTTGGCGCAATTCCAACATTCAAGGGCTACGGGGGATTCCCGGCAACCCTGTGTACATCGATCAACGAGGAGGTCGTACACGGAATTCCCTCTAAAAAAAGAAAATTAAAGAACGGGGACATCATAGGCCTGGACTGCGGCGTAACGTACATGGGATACGTCTCGGACTCTGCAATCACGGTGATGGTCGGGGAGGTGGCTCCGGAAGTGCGACACCTGGTGGAGGTGACAAAGCAATCCCTGGATGCAGCGATTAGGGCCGCCCGTGTCGGAAATTCCATTGGCGACATCGGATATGCTGTGCAGTCCATGGTTGAAGCGGAGGGTTTTTCGGTTGTCCGGGACCTGACAGGACATGGCGTAGGCCAGCATCTGCACGAGGAACCACAGGTGCTGAACTACGGCCGCAAAGGCACGGGCCTGAGGATTCCTGCCGGATTGACCATTGCCATAGAGCCTATGATTAATATGGGGACCTGGGAAGTACGGACATTGAAGGACGGTTGGACCGTGGTAACCGCAGACGGTAAGCCATCAGCACATTTCGAACACACCATTGCCGTGCACCGCCATGGTACCGAGATCCTCAGCCTGCGACCGGAATGGAGCAAGATTTAGCGCAGGTTCAGTGGCACCGGCCCCACTCGGTCACGGCCCCGTCACGGCCACGGTCAACGGCCACGGTCAACGGCCACGGCCACGGACTCGGGTCTCTGGCCTCTGGCTTCGGGCCTCTGGCATCGGGACGCAGCCTGCGGCTGCGCGGGGCAGCCCTGCGGGCCTTGCGGGAGACTTCCGTTGCAACCGGAAACCTCGGCCCCGTCACGGTCAACGGTCTCGGAAAAGGCCGGCAAGATGCCGGCCCCACTCGGCCACGGCCACGGACTCGGGTCTCTGGCCTCTGGCATCGGAGACCGTCTCATGGTTAATATCTATTTAGCAGTAAGCCGGTCAAAGATATGCAGTCCAAGTTTCACAAAAGTTCAGATAAATTAGCCTATGGTTTAAGATAATCTAAGGCTTTTAGATATTTGATGGCAAAAAGCTCATATCTGGACGC
>WGCQ01000131.1 GCA_015493765.1 Deltaproteobacteria bacterium | reverse complement strand
GGCCGTGACCGTTGGCCGTGGCCGTGGCCGTGTGGATCGTGGTGAAGACGGAAGCCGTGGAGCGCAGGCGGCCCGGGGCGTGTTGATTTGATGGAATTTGGCACTGGATCGTGGGCGCAGGTTTGGAACCCACCCCTACGAAAAATGTTATGAAAGTCAGAAAACAAATACCAACAATCAAAATAAATACGCAATACATCAAAGCACAAACACAATGATATAAATTTCAAACATAACGCCAACAATGACAAACATAACAACTAAAATCACCAAAACATCAATTCATTTCCGGAAATGCAATCATGCGAATCAAAAAATCTGCTTCTTCTTTTTAATATACACGAACCAACAGAAAAAAAACTGCTCTGAACTTTGTAAAGATATGTTTTATATTTTAGGTGTATTGCCTTTCATATTATAAATGAGGCTTTGTGGAAATGATTGGCACAAGGGTATTTCAAAATGACAAGACTGTATTGAAATGGTTAGAGCATGCGGATTAAAGTCAGCTACCAGATAATCTAACTGACAAGAATTGGTCGGCGGTACGCGGGCCAGCGGGCCTGACTTGATGTGACGGCGCTCAGATCTTGCAGCACCGGGCACACGCCGGCAACAGGCCCTTGCGTATCACGGTGCGCATGCGACGGAATTTCGGACTGTTCCATAGTTCCAGCAATGGCTCCTTCAACGCATTGCCAACCACCATCCTGGAGTAGGTCTGGCAAGGGAATACGTTACCCTGCGGGTCTATGAACAGGGAACGCCACAGGAAAAAACACCTGCGTTTGCTGGTGTATCCCTCGGTGTACCAGCGGTCGATTTCATCCCTGGTAAGGTGCGGCTTGATGAATACAAATCGTCCGTAACGCCTGCGGACCTCCTGCAGCAGGTCGTACAGCCCCCCCGGAATGCCGGTGAAGGTCTCCGGGCGGCACAGGTAGGTGTTTACGTTCAGGATCTCCTCCCCGGGGTTGTGAAAATGTGTTTTTGCCCATTCCCGGTGATAATTCAGCTCCCTGTCTGTCATAAACAAGAGGTGCTCCACCCGTACCCTGTCAACACCCAGGCTGCGTCCGAGGTCTATCATGTCAAAGATATTGTCTATGTTTTCACGGCTGAGCACCAGGTTCATCATCACGTTTGTTTTGCCCTTGTGCCTGCAAAAATACTCGATATTTTGGATTGCCTTGTCAAAAGAGCCCGGGATCCTGGTGATGTGGTCATGGACATCCCTGGGGCCGTGCAGCGAAAACATGATCGAGTCCACGCCTGCATCCACGACCTGCCTGGCCTTATCCGGTGTAATCAGGGTGGCATTGGATACCGTGCCCAGCGGAAGGTCGAATTTCTTGATGGCCTTGAAAATATCCATGATGTCCCGCCGGGCAAAGGGTTCACCCCCGCCGATAAAAAAGGATGGCTTGAATGCCGCGGCCTGCCTGGCGATGTGCTCGATGTCACCGGGGCTCATTTCCCGGAAACTACGCTTGCGCAAAGGGGCCATGGAGCACATCTGGCAATCCAGGTTGCAGCGTGCCGTGATCAGGATATTTATGGCCATGGGCGGGTGTGCGTATCCACCTGGCGATACGTAGTCCACGGGCATGGTCAGCGCGTTACGGGCCAGCAAGGCCGGTGGAAAGAGCCTGCGAAAGTAATAGATATTGTTGACCTGCGACATGATAGACGAAAGAAATTCCTTCACTTCCTTGTCCCCTGTGTTTGCCATGCCAAAAAGGGGCCCATGGCCAGGTAATCCAGGCCTGCCCGTGAAAAGGCCCGGATTGCGTCCTCCGGCGTGGCCGTGATGGGTTCCTCGTGCATGTTGAAACTGGTGTTGACCACCCCGGGGCGTCCTGTGAGCCCTTCGTATGCCTTCAGGATCGCATAAAAGTCGGGGTTGCCATCCCTGGTGACCCTTTGCGGCCGTGCGGTGCGGTCCACGTGCATGGCCCCGGGCATGGTGTCCGCGTAGTATGGCGTGCAGTCCAGGCTGACAGTCATGAATCGCGAGGCATCAGCCACCTTGTGGCCGCCAACAAAGCATTCGTCAAAACGTTCATCCAGGACCGCGGGGGCAAACGGCATGAACACGGTCCTGCCAAGCCGTTCGTTCAGCCACAGCCTGGTATCGGGGTCATCCGCCCGCACCAGGATCGACCGGTTTCCCAGTGCCCTGGGGCCGTACTCCATGGCCCCGTTGAAACGCGCCACGGTTTTGCCCCGCGCCAGGGCCTGCGCAATCCGTTTATGTATGGCCTTGTATCTTTTGTAATGCAACCCGGAGGCCTCCAGCGCAGCACGCATTTGGGTCTCGCCGTACCCGGGCCCCAGGTAAACGTGCTGCAAGACCCTGGGCCTGGCATGCAGGAATGCATAGACGCCCCCCACTGCGAGTCCGCCGTCCCCCATGTGGGGAAACACCCACAATTTTTGGACCCGTGGCATCTGTGCGATACGCTGGTTCAGTTTTACGTTTGCAAAAAAACCGCCGGCCACTGCCACGTTGCGCATGTCCGTGCGTCGCAGCCAGTATTGCACGAAGTCCGTGAATTCGTGTTCCAGGTGGGCCTGGAAGGATGCGGCAACCTCCTGCGGGGAAAGGCCTTTTAGTTCGCTGTACGGAGGACGCTCCATGGATGCGGGCAAAAGGTGGTTCTGGATGTTAAACCTGCCGTTTTCGTGGCGCAGTATCCGTTGCGCCACGTGTATGGCCGGTGTTTTATCCGTGTAGCCTGCCAGGGCATTGACCTTGCCTTCGTCACGTATGGGCCGAAAGCCCAGAAATTCCGTCAACCGGCTGTAATACAGGGTTAAGGCCGAAAACCCGCTTTCGCGGTGTAGCACGCGCAGGCCTTTTTGCGCGTCGCCCACGCCTACACTCAGGCCCAGCCCGTCACCCAGGCCGTCCACGGTGATCACCAGGCCAGTGTCAAACGGGGCGGTGGCCCAGGCTGCGTACGCGTGCGCCCGGTGATGGTCGGTCATTACAACCCGGGACCTTATGCCCAGTTTTGCCAGCTCCCGGCGTAGTATCGCGCCTGCAGCCAGGGTTTCCATTTGCAAGGGCAGGCCCAGGCCCCGTGCCGCCACCTGGTAGGTGATAAACGCGTTCAACAGGTAGCCGAACTGGCCGCTGTTCCTGCGAAGGGGCTGGTGGATGTCGCGAAACATCCGCGCCAGGATGTTTGGTGTAATCCTGCTGCCCACCACCACCAGGTCTATGTCCGATGGTGCAACGCCGACCGTATCCAGGACCTGCAGGATCGATAACCGGGGGAATCCGCCCCACAGTTTATGCCGGTTCAAACGTTCTTCGTTGACCGCAGCCTGCAGTTCGCCATCCACGAATAAGGCGGCCCCTGCATCCTGGCTGTCCGCTATTCCAAGTATGTTCATGCCTTTCCATCCCTGACGGCCTGTACAAGGCAATCGGCCATGCGTTCGATTATACCTGTATTGCGTGTCGCTCCAACCGGTAGATACAGGTTTTTTTGCTCCATGCGCCGGGCATTCGGGCATTGTCCGGCATGGGCGATCCGGTCTATGGCAGCAAGGTAACCCCACGTGGTATCAAACCCGCAATCCAGCATCCTTTTTTTTACCACCTGGCGGTTGTCCACTGTAACAACAAAATTTGTCCATGCAGGCCGGGCACCTGGAACCTCACCGGGCAACCCGATTCCCTCGTTACCTTGCAGGGCGGTTTTCAAGGCCCGCACCATGCGTTGCCTTGCACCTGTCAAGCGGTCCACGTGTCCCAGGCCTGCAAGCCCTATTGCCGCCTGGGCAGGGTGCATCCCGAGGTCCAGCGCGTCCAGGTCCAGTATGCCCTGCTCCCATTGTGCCGGTCGCGATTTCAATGCCCTGTACACCAGGTCCGATGCGCCTCGTTCCATGACCTTTAGTCCGGGGAACAGCCACGGAAACACCACGGGGCTGGTGCCTGCACTCAGCAGGACGCCAGAAAGCAATTTGCGCGCCATCTCCGTGCCGGAAAGCGCCTTGCCGCCGGCCCTCTGGTCCCGGATGCCGCGTGCGATATTGGGATCCGGTGTCGTAACCATGCCGCCGCCCAGTGCGGTCGGATTTTTCATCATACCGAACGAAAATATGCACGGGTTGCCATGGGCACCCAGCCTTTTCCCGTCGAAACCGGCACCAAGGGCCTGGGCGCAGTCCTCGAGCACCTTCAGACCGTATGCATGCGCGATGTCCATCAACACGTTCAGGGGCGCAGGGTTTCCGTAAAGGTGCGTGATAATCAAAAACTCGGCCTGTTTTGCGTATCGCACCACCTGTGTCGGCGCAATATTGTAATTCGTCGGGTCTATGTCCGCCGCAAGGACACGCATCCCCAGCGCCTTGAGTACAGCAGGGACCTCCGGCACGTTGTAGCCCGCCACGATTACGCCCTGTCCCGGCTGTGCACCCATTGCCCGCAGCAACATGGCAAGCCCTGCCTTGGCTGACCCCACGCCAACAGCATGGGGTACGCCTATGTAATCCGCAAATGCCTGTTCAAACGCGTCAATTATACGGTCGTCCTGTGACCACAGCCGCTCAACGCCGGACAACACCTGTTCAGGCGTCAGTACAACCCTTCCACGTGGAATCGCGCTCGGTATAAACCCCAATTCACGGGCCAGTTTGACGACCGATCGACCAGGGAACCGCAAATTATCTCGTAAATCCAGGTCAGAATTCATTGGGTCTGCCGAATATACCCATGCCGTCACCGTCCTGGTCAGCGCTGGACCACACCGCAATGATTTTTGATGTGCCACCTGCAATGCGTGGTTGCCACTGCATACCGCTGACAAAACTGTTGAACCCGATCTCGCCGGTCACACTGGTACCGCTGGCATCGTACCTGCGTCCATATACGCCGTAACTGCTGCCGTCCTGGTTTTCCGATGTCCAGATAATGAAAAATCCGTCACCCGCATGTGCCACGTCAGGTTGGATCTGGCTGCCCGCACTCGTGGTGTTAACGATGATGTCGCCGCTGGCTGGTGTCAGGCCCGCACTGAAACGGCGGGCAATTACCCCGGCCCCGTTGCCATCCTGTCCCAGGGATACCCATGTTACCACAAAACCACCGCCGCTTACGGCTGCGACCCTGGGCCTGGTCTGGTAACCGGTGTGGAACTGGTTAACCCGTATGGGGTTCGGTGCGGATGCAACCGACGAAAGCCCTGGCAATGACAGCACCCTTGCAAAGCAGTCATAGTCATCAGTACCCACCTTGGCCTCCCACACCACGACCACCCGGTCGTTGCTGATCCACGCGATATCCGGGCTTTCCGCCTGGCGGTCCACGTTATCCGGGTTTATGGCCGATGTCTTGGCCGTGGCGCCCTCGAATCGCCTGACCATAACCTTGTTCGAACCCGAGGCGTCGGATACGTAAGCGCCGACCCAGCAGTCGGTGCCGCATGGGGCCAGTGCCGGTGACTGCTGGTTGTGTGCAGTTACCTGGTTCACCCGGAATTCCGTGCCGGATTTTCTTAACGCACCATTTGTCCCCACATCCAGGATCTGGGCATACACCCCCCAGCCATCCCCGTCCTGTCCATAGGCTGCCCAGGCCACCACGGGCTTGCCATTTTGCGGTACTGCAACCGCTGGTGCCTGCTGGTTTCCAGGTGTGGTCGTGTTCACGGTCAGGTCATCCGACAGCATCTTCATGGTCGAATCGAATCGCCTGGCAACGATACCGTATCCTGACGTGTCCGCAGACTCGGATTCCCAGACCGCCACGAATGTGCCGTCCCCGATTGGTGCGATCGCAGGTTTGTCCTGGTCCCTCTGGACCACCTGGTTGATCCTGAATTCGGAATGTTTACAACTGGTACACCCGTCCCAGTTGATGTTGTTTCCGTCATCACATTCCTCACCCTGGTCCAGCGGGCTGCCATCGCAATCCGCGTCTATGCCGCATATAGCCCCCCCGGGATGACCCGTCACACCAGGGTGAATGTCCTTGTTGTCGTCATTGCAGTCGTTGTCATACTTCGATGTAATACGGTCCTGGTAGTCTGGGCTGCACAGCCGGTGGGCCTTACCCGTCCCGAATCCGTCCTGGTCACCGTCGAAATAGTAATTCGTGCCATCCACAACGCCTTCCTCATCGGTCAGGCCGTTGCAGTTGTTGTCCAGGTTGTCGCAGTATTCATCGAAACCTGATCCGATTTTTGCATTATTATCGTTGCAGTCATCGGAGGTCAAGGCGGTGTACTTGTTTGCCTTGTCCGGGTGGCACAAACAGCGTGCCTTGTGCCGGTCGTCCACTATACCTTCACCGTCTCCGTCGTTGTCAAAATAATACGGCTTACAGCCCGCCGCATTTTCTTCGTCCGTTACACCATTGCAGTTTTCATCGACCAACGGGTCAGTATCCGTGCCGGCATTGCATTTTTCCTTTACCCCCGGATTGACATTTTTGTCATGGTCGTTGCAGTCCGTGTGGTCCAGCGTGGTGAATCCCGATGAAGTATCCGGCCCGCACAGGCACCTCGGGCTGGCGTTGATAGCACCGAACCCGTCGTGGTCCGCATCCGGGTAGTAGGGCTTGCACCCCTGGGCATCCTCGGGGTCCGCCGGGGTGCCGGGCAGGCAGTCGTTGTCCTTGCCGTCGCAGATCTCGGTTGCACCCGGGTGTACATTTTTATCCTTGTCGTCGCAGTCCCCGTTTCTGGTCACGTGAAAATCGGCGGATGGCTTGCACAGGCACAACCCGTTGCCCGTCCCCCATCCGTCGTTGTCGCCGTCGTAATAATACACCGTGCACCCCTTTGCCCCTGCATCATCCGTGACGCCGTTGCAGTTCTCGTCCACGGAGTTGCCACAGATTTCCTTGACACCGGGGTTGATTGCGGGGTCATTATCGTTGCAATCACCGGTGTTCAGGGCCGTGTAATCGCCCTCAGGTATGCACAGGCATTTTTGCTGTTTCGTGCCGTAGTGGTCCTTGTCATGGTCAACGTAATACGGTTTGCAGCCAACGGCACCAGGGTCGTTCGTATTCCCGTTGCAGTTTTCATCAACCGAATTACCGCATACCTCGTCAGCCCCTGGATTGATTTTCGGGTCGTTGTCGTTGCAGTCGCCCCCTTTCAGGCATGTATAAGGCGCCACAGGATGACACATGCACCTGCCTTTACCGCCCCCCCATCCGTCCTTGTCCTTGTCGATGTAGCCCCGGATGCACCCGTCCGCACCGTCCTCGTCGGTCTTGCCGTTGCAGTCGTTATCGATGTTATCCCCGCATTTTTCCTTTAGACCGGGGCTGCGCTTGGGGTCGTTGTCATCGCAGTCCCCGCCTTTGGGCGCGGTGTAGTTTGCCACATCACCCGCACGACACAGGCATTTGGGCTTTTTTGTGTCATCACCGTAGCCGTCCTGGTCGAGGTCATAGTAAAAGGGCGTACAACCCTTGGATCCGGGAGGGTCAGTAATGCCATCACAGTTATCATCGATCGGGTCCGGAAAATTGCAACGTTCCGGTTTATCCGGGTTTATTTCAGGGTTCGTGTCGTCGCAATCATCGTGTGACGTTACCACGTACGGTTTCATTGGTGCGCACAGGCACTTGGGCGTTCCGTTTATGTCACCGTGTCCGTCGTTGTCCGCATCCTTGTAATAATCTTTGCATCCCGGCGCGCCCACAGGGTCTGTTACGCTGTCGCAATCGTCGTCCAGTCCGTTGCATACCTCTTTTGCGCCCGGATGCACATCCGGGTTTCCGTCATTACAATCACCCGGCTGCGTTGCCGTGTATTCGCCTTCACCTTTGCACAGGCACTTGTAATCCCCGCCCAGCCCGTAGCCGTCATGGTCGTGGTCCTTGTAAAAAGGTTTGCAGCCCTTGGCGTTCTCCTCGTCCGTCTGTCCGTTGCAGTTGTCATCCTGGCCGTCGCATTTTTCCGGTTCCGGTGTATGCCCGGTGCACTTTTCCTGGCCGTTTTCACACACCGTGGTGCCCTTGCACTGGCCGTACTGGTTTTTCAACGTGCATTCGTGCGGCTGGTAGTCCTCGTCCGTCTGTCCGTTACAGTTATCGTCCTTGCCGTTACAGGTTTCCGGGGCTGGAATGGGTGCGTCACAGCTGCTCATCCCGGAACGGGTGCACGTATGGGTTCCCTGGCAGGTGCCTTCCGTATTTTTTACAAAACACGCCCCTTTCATGTTTGTGTCGGCAGCCCTTTGGTCACAACCGCAACTACCCTGTGCAAGCACGCATTGCTTGGCCTTGCGTCCGTCGATGGAGTGCGTAAGCCTGCATACGTAGTCCAGGGGACAATCCGCATCCGTTTTGCATGGCCCGCCGCAAAACGCGCCCTCCACGCCGTATCCGGGCAAAACTCCGCCGGTTTCTTTGCCGTTTGCGTCCACCGCAGGTACCCAGGCCACGCATAAGGTGTCGCCAGGCACCAACTGGGCCTTGCAATCGCTGTCGTGGATACACGGCAGGCACAGGTTGGGGTAACGATAGACACATGCCGATACCACGTCCGGCGGAGGCGATACCTGCACGCACGAAAAGCCGGGGTCACAATCCACGTCCCCGCCGCACAGGTTGGCGCAACGTCTTCCGTCAGCAGCCTGGATGCAAAAACCGCTGTAACAATCCTCGTTTTTCGTGCACGGCCAGCCCTTGGTCCCAGGGGTTATTTCATGTGTATCGCTATCCTGGACAACGTCTGTTGGCCCGATGGCCTCAGTTTCCAACCAGGTATCCTGGATGTCAGGGCCGTGATCGGGGAACACCACACCCAGGTCGATCTGTATATCGTGTTTTACAGCCGTGTCGCCGGCGCTCTGGACGTGGCCCTTGGAACAACCCGCCACGAACAGGAGCGTTACAAATATCAATATCCACTGTTTCATGGAAACCTCTTACAGGCATATTATAACAAAATATCGGAGTTATTGAGTTTCCTTGTCCTCAAGTTTGTATAGACCGTGGCCGTTGACCGAGTCCGAGACCGTGGCCGTTGACCGAGTCCGAGACCGTAGCCGTTGACCGTGGACGTGGGGTTCGGTTAAGAGGGCAAAACACGGCGTTACTGCGTGGATGCGACGCCACCCTCCCTGAGTACGAGACCCAGCGGGCAAGCATCCACGGGAATGTGATTCCGATTGCAAACCGGACTGTAGGGGCAAAAACCGCGGTCCTGGCGTCTGGAAACCCGGTTGAGCGCAGTCCGCACGGAGTGGGTTGATTTGATGACAAATTCAGGGCGGGTTTACACCCATACCTACAAATATTGTGTAAATTCAGCCAGTTATATTACAAGACAAATCTTGTGGTGTGTAACGTTGTAACACCCTCTGGAAGCCGGCGATCCCATGAGGCATGGCCACTGGATCCCGGTGTCTGGTTTCGGGCATCGGGACGCAGCCTGCAGCTGCTTGTGGTAATACTCATTGTAACCGGAATTTACGGCCACGGCCGCACAAAGGCCGGCAAGATGCCGGCTCCACTCGGCCCACGGTCTCGGCCAACGGCCACGGAAAAGCGGGCGGGACGCCCGCGAAACAAGCAGGCGAGGACGCCTGCGCTCCACGGCTTTTGTTTTCACCGGGATCACACGGCCACGGTCTCGGTCTCGGCCAACGGCCACGGTCATTTTATGTAATGTATCGCCTTGTTCTGGTTCATTATTTCGTTATTGATTTGATTCAGGTTTCCAATGGTGGCGTGTTCCAGCCCTTGGAATACCCGGTAGGCCACGATACCCATGATCACGGCAAATATTCCTGCGGCCACCACCCACATCAGGACCTTTGCGGTACTGGAAAACCTGGCCATGTGGGTGGTTGCAAGTTTTTGAAATACCTGCTCGAGTGTACCCGCCTTTTCACCGGCCTTTATGGATGACATCTCGCTTATGGAAAACAGCCGGCTTGCACTCAGCGCGCTGAACAGGTCATCGCCACGGCCGATCCGTTCGCGTATCCGCTGGTTCACGGCATCGATTCCGGGCATACTGGACAGTTTTGCTGCGATCTCCAGGGTCTTGTCGATCCCGAAACCCGCGTCTATTCCTGCGGCCATGCCCTTGCAATACATGGTCAATCCCAGGTGTTTCAGCGGGATCGATGCAAACGGGATGTGCCACCAAATCGCCCGCAACCAGGGCAGGACCCTCCGCAGGGGCACGAACGTGACGGCAAACAGGCCGGCACCGGCCAGAAGAAACAAGATTAACAGTCCCGTGCCCACCAGCACGAAATAGTGATGTGATTTACCGCTAAACAGCAGCGGCAGGTTCAGTATAAACAGGCTTGCCAGGTACAGGATAACAGGATAGACCACCATGAACATGTTTTTTTTCAGTAAATCCACCTTGAACTGGTTGAGTTGTGCAAGGCTGGCCAAGGCGTCCGGCAGGTTGCCGGTCTGTTCGCTGGTATCGATCAGTGTGGCCTCTGCAGGCGAAATCCGTTCCGGATGCTCGGCCATTGCCTGTCCGAGTCCTTGTCCCGCCTCTACCCGCTCCAGCAGGTCGGCAAACAACGCGGCAGTGCTGCCCCTCTGGGTCTCGGCCATGGTTTGAATCGCCTCGGTCAGGCTGATTCCACCGTTCAACATCGATGCAATGTCATTGTACAGGCTGACCTTTTTCCATGGCCACAACGGCCAGTTGAACAAACCGGACCCGGGCGACACGCGCTGCAACAAGGGGCGTTTTTTCCTGAACTGGAGCCTTTGATAGGGTGAAAAACCGCTGTGTGGGCCGCCTTTCTGTCCGGATGGCCCTGTCTTACCCGTTTTTTTTCCTGCTGCCATGTCCTATGCCTAAATCAGGCCCTTGGCCAGCACGTCGAACAAATAGGAATCCGCAGGAACGAACTTGTCGGTTTTGTCCACCTTCAACACCTTGGGATTCACGTAGATCACCTTTTTCAATGCCCCCGGCCACAGCCTGTATGCCTTGTCCGATGCCTTTTGAGCAGGGTAGGGCAGGCCCTTGTCAATGAACTGCGTGTAAAATGTGCCATCGAAGTGGTTAAAGGCCTTTTGGGGTTTTGCAACACACGGCAGGACCTCGCCGGCATAACTGTCCGGCTTGCCGTTGGTGATGCTGAGCGTGAGCGGCGTATTGTTCACGTTGTATGTGACCTCCACCACGTCCTGCGTCTCGTCGCCCTCCAGCGTGGAATCACCCGGTGAGGGCGTATCGGACAGCCTGGTTGGCAGGTTGCCCGTGAACAAGCCCTTTATATCAGGGACCGGGTTCAACGTAAACGTTTCGGAATCCTGTTCCTCGCTGCCGTGATACACCTTGGCCGTGACCTGTACCTTGTCCTGGGCCGAAAGGTCCCACAACACGACCTTTAACGGCTGGTCAAACACGAAATGGCGGTCACTCAGGGCGATTCGCGGGCAATCATACTCCATGAATTCGCCGTCATAGGGCAGCACGCCCGCCTTCGTCGGTATGGCGGCAAACAGGTCGCGCAGGGCAAAGTCCTTGTCCGCGGCCGCCTTCAGGTCCAAGGCCACCGCACTGGGGTCGAACAGGAACATGGGCAGCACGCTGAACAGCAGGTCCGTAAAACTGGTGCCGTCCGCGGGTTTTGACTGGATCAACTGGATCATGGAGGCATATTCCGCGGGCAGGTTGAACACGGACACGATACCTGCCAGCGGCACCACCTGGCGCACCACGTCCAGCGCAACGGACAGGGGCACGCCAAAGCCTTCCTTGAACGGCAACAGCGCATTGCCCGCCACCGCGGCCCTGACCTTGTTATAGGAATCGATCAGCCCGTAGTTCGGCCCTGTCAACAGGAACTTCAAAGCCCCCTTCGTCCCTGCATAGCGGCCCCGGATCGCCACGAGCGTCTTGTCCTTGCCCTGGGGCAGCAGCACAAAAATCGCATCCTTGGGCCGGCCTTGGGCCTTGATTGCCTCGGCTGCCTGCAGCCCGTATTGGGCCCACGAATCCAGGTCGTTCAAAAACGCCTGGAACGCATCCGGGTTTACCTTGGAGCGGGCCAGGAATCCCGGCTCATCCCGCAGCATCGGGTAGAAACTGGAGCCAAAACTCTTGAACCCCAGGCCCTTGTGTACGGCATTGTAAAAACGCACCCCGTCCTTGCCCCAGTCGTTGGACAACAGGAAATTCATGATCGCACGCAGCCCGTACTCCATGGACAACAGCCACAGGACGTCCGCACGGTCAAAGGTCCCGCCCAGGTCGATCCTGGTTTTGCCCTCCACGTAGATCGGGTAATGGTCGATGCTGAAACGGAAATTCGGGTCCTTCAGGCATGACTCCAGCCAACCGATTGCAGTGGTTTCGTGTGCCCGGAAGTCGGTGAAGTACTGCAAAAGCATGGCGCTGAGGTCCTTGCCGCCCTTGGATTCCAGCGCAGCCCCCTGCTGGCCGAAGATGTCGTCCGTGGGCGCATACGCGGACAGCACGGCATTGACCAGGCCGACCCACTTCTGGAAATCGGCCAGAAACAGCCCGAACTGGGCCTGGCGGTCCCCTGGGTCTTTATCCAGGGCCTGCTGAAAGAATTCCTGGGCCTGCTTGAAAACGCGTTTCCCCAGCGCGGCCTTGCCCTTTGCGATGAGGTCATCCGCGGACACGTCCCGGACGCCTTCCATGTCACCCGCGGTGTCCACACCGGCATCCATCACGTCCTGGAACGTGGAATCCTGGATTGCTGCATCCTCGTTGCCGCCCTTGTTTGAACCGGAACACCCGGCAATCACAAATAGTCCTATCAATAAAAAGGCTTTAGTCCTCATCCGGCACCTCCTTCAAGGCACGACGCAAATTGTTCATCAAGTGCACCGGCACCTGGCTGTGCATGCCCTTCATGGTCCACCACAGGATCGCGCCCAGGCCGTCCGCATCATCGAATTTCAACTGGCCGTCCCTGGTGTACAGCACCCGCCGCGTCAGTTTGTCCAGTTTGGTCGAGGCCTTTACGATCCACTTGGAGCGGTCCGCAAAATGCGGGTCCATGGGCTGGCAGTCATAGGGCTGGAAATTCGGCTTGTTCGTGAACAGGTCGTACATGGGTGTGGCCCTGGCCACCTCCGTGGTATCCGGCTGGGTGCCCAGGATACGGAACATGGTTGCATGCACGTTCGCCTGTGAATACAGGACCTTGGATTGGTAACCCCGCTTCACGTACGGCCCCACTGCCAGCAGGATGCTGCGGTGCGAATCGATGTGGTCGGGCGTGTTCTGGGGGTCGTCCTCCAGTATGAATATCACGGTGCTGTCCCAGAACTGGCTGTGGCTGATTGCATCCACGATCATGCCGGTGGCATGGTCGTTGTCCGCAACCATGTAGGCAGGGTGCAGTTTGCCCTTTTGCAGCCCGAACGTGTGGTCGTTGGCCACCCATATCCACGTGAAATCCTTCAACATCCCGTTTTGTACGTCCTTGATGAACGCCTTTACCTTGATCGAATCGTCCAGCATGTTGATGCCGAACGGGTAATCGAATGCCATGTTGTCATACATTGGCCCCGCGAGGTCCCTGGCCGTGGCAGCATACTCGCCGTAATCCCGGACCGTGTGCCCGGAGGCCTTCAGAAGGGCGAAAATATCCTCGGACAGGGGCCTGCTCATGGGGTCGATGCCGGGCAGGATCGGCAGTCCGGCCGAACGCTCGTCCGCGATCATCCACAGCCGCTCCTCCATGTCCGTCACGTTTCCCACGGTCAGCCACAAATGCCCCTGGGTGGACTTGTCGCTGAGGTCATAGAAATTCACACAACTGGTGAAGGTCCTGGCCAGTTTGTGCAGGTTCGGCGTGATGTCAAACACCGTGTCAGCAGGTATGTCAGCAGGCCTGGCCATGGCGATGTGCGCCTTTTCCCCGAAGATCGCGTACTCGGGCTTGTGCCACTTGTCCTTTGCCATGTCCCCCAGGTACACGTCGAAGGTCTTGTTTTCCTTGATGATGTAAACCACGTGCTTGATCGGCGAATCCTGGCCCAGGGTCCAGGGGATCGGCGTGTCCGGCGTGTCGCACTGGGCGGAAAAATACCGGGATTGACGGGTATTGTTCGACTCCACCTGCGAGGTTGCCTTGACCAGGTCCAGGCCCGTCAGGTCCACCTTGCTGACAGTGCCGAAGAATGTGCGTGTCCCGTCCCCGGAAATGTCGTTGTACTTGCCGAAATCAAAGGCATTCGGGCCTGTTCCGAAGCCCTTTGCAGCAGCGACCAGCAACGTGCCGTCGCCTGCCTGCGTGACCCATATCGGGTACCAGGCCGTGGGGATGTAGCCCTTTACCTTCATTTCGCCGGTGTCGATCACGGCCACCGCGTTCTGCCTGCCCAGGGTCACCCACACGGTCTTGCCATCCTTTGACACGGCCACGTCAGTCAGGTTCTGGCCAAGCGGCGTGCTGTTGCCAAAGAAGCCGACCTTGCCGCTGACGATCCCGGCCTTTGGGTCAACCACCGCCACCTTGTCCTCGCCCGAAAGCACGACCCAGACCCTGGAGTCCGGCCCCACTGTCAGGGCCGTGGGATTCGAGCCCACGTCGATGAAGTGTACCTGGATGTCAGCCATGGCGCTGGGGCCGCCCCCGTAGTCGATCACGCCGATGCGGTGGTCCATGGCGCAACTGAAGTATATTTTTGAATTCGCCTCGTCCGTTACCAGGTCGAACGGGAATTTGCACGTGGAAAAACGTCGCATTACGCCACGCGTATCCAGGCTGACCATGGCGATCGTGTCCGTGGCCTCCTCCGCCACGAAGATCGCCGGGTAATTGCCCGGGGCCGCGACACCCGCGGTGTTAGGTGCCAGCCCGCCCAGCCTGGGCAGCCTGGCATAGTCGTGGTCCACGTCGAATGCATATACCACGCCTGACTGGCCGCCGGACACAAACAACTGCTTGCCGTCACTGGAATACGTAATTCCGTAAAACGCGTAAGGCAGTTCAAGCACCTTTTTTTGCTGCAAAGTCGCGGTATCGATGATCCTGACGCTCTGGTCCATTGGGTCCTTCAACTTGATGTCCCGGTTGCCGTTACACACCAGCGCCAGTTGGGTCCCGTCCGGGCTCAGCGCCCCGTTTCCAGGAAACGTGCACGTGGCAACGGTCTTGCCGTAAGGTGTGACCATGCGACCGTCTATGGACAGGTATGCCGGTTTGGCGGAATCCAAGGGCGACAACACGCCCACCGGATTCTGGACATCGCTGGACACGGCAGGCGCCGGACACGTGCTGACAGCCCTCCTGATGCTGCCGTTTCGTCCCGGGGAACAACCGAATAAAACCACGGCCAGAACATACAATCCTGTTCGTTTTTTCATGCAAGGACCTCCCACAGGGCATTCTACCAGTTTATGGCGCTACGGGCAATCACCCGAATTACCTGTCAAACTTGAGGACAAAGGATTCAGAAAGTGGTTCAGATACACGGGTCTACGCCCATTTGAGCGCAGGCGTTGATGGATTTAGTGGTGAATTCAGGAATTTACGTCTTATGCAACATCCTGAAATACAAAGATAATTCAAGATGCCGGCTGGAAGAGGGTGTTGAATTGATTGGTTTCGAAGTAAATCTGGGATCTCGAGCGTTTTGTAACATATTGATTTTAAAGCCATTTAAGAATGCCGGATGGAAGCCGGCGATCCCAGGGGGGACTTTGTAACACCCTCGTAATATCTGTACGTCGAGCATACACAGGTGCAAACACAGCCTATATGGGCCGCTTGCATCGCCCGGCTCCCGAATTTAGTCAGGTAAACTGGGAGTAAAAAAAGGCCTTTACATCCGCTGTGGATATGCTAACATCGGTGGTTGTTAATGGATGCTTATGCCTGAGAAAACAAAGAAACAAGTTCGAAAAAGGATATCCAAAACGATTTCCATGCGCAGGCTGAAGAAACTGGTCGTTTCGGATGCCGTGGATTACGACCCCCAGGAACTGGCTCAATTAAGGCCTCAAAAGAGGAGTGAATGCATAAACGGACCAAGGCCTTGTCCATGGGTGGGATGCAAGTATAACCTGTACCTGGACGTCAATCCCAGGACCGGGTCAATTATCCTGAATTTCCCTGACAAGGAGCCCTGGGAAATCGAGGACAGTTGTGTGCTCGATATTGCGGACCGTGGGCCGGTGACACTCGAGGAAATAGGAAAGATCATGAACCTGACCAGGGAACGTATCCGACAACTGGAAACCGGGGGCATCAAGCAACTACACGACGATTCCGATATATCACTGGAATACTACGATTATGCCGAGGTCGAAATCCTGGTCCCTGATGACCTGCCAGGGGATGGCGGCCAGGAAGAAGAATAGGTGCGGCAAAAGAAAAAAAGCGGGGATTTTTTCAAACAAGATGCAGATCTTTGTTTATACAATGATTTTTTGCTCCATTACCCGAAAATATGTTTCCGTGCAGAGTATTTGATCAATTTGTGTACAGGCATTAAAATAGCCTTTAGATATTATTGGCCAGGATTGGATGGTGTTGCTGGTTCAGGACAGTGAACAGGGCATGAAACATTTCCCGAGGTGTTGAGATGGCGAATCTTTTAGAAAGGCTTCAGTTCGAGGGCAATCCCTTTGTGGCAAGTATGATCCGGGAGGCCGTGGCTGATACGGGACCATACCAGGGTTATATTTACCTGGAGGCCATCCGACGCTTATGGGTTCTTACGGTTCGCAGTGTATCGATAAATCCGCCTTCACTGGATATGTACAGGCGGCGACTTGACCTGCAGGAACTGAAACAGGCGCTTGAAGAAAAGGAAAATCTCGATGAAGCCTCCTGGCAGGCCTTGTTCGGCGATAACCAGGAAGCCCAGATACTGAAACTTGTCAACGAAATACTGGATAAAACCTTGGATCCCGATTTCGTTGCAAATGGTGACATGACTGTAATGGGTGCCGTATCTGACCTGGTCATGGAACTTGTCAGGCTGGTGGAACCAGTGGCCTTTTCGTCCGTCGTGGTACGCCCGTCTGACGATGAAAACAAAATAATTATGGAATTCCGCGGGGCTTCTGGGTGGTCTGTACGGAACGACCAGGAAGGCCTTCAGGCCGGGACATTTCTGCGGCTTCCATCCGGTATCCGGGGCCTGGGTCCTGTCACTGCCGGGAACCCGGCCAATCCGTTACTGCCATTGGGTGTCGAGGACTTTTTCGAGGACGTGGCAGGACGCATTTTCCTGCGAAACAACGAGGACCTGCAAAAGATAACCAGTGACAGACCGGAGGATTACGGGCAGGCCATGATGGGTAAAAACCTGGTATTCTGGGGTAAAGAGCCGGTTGAGGCATTCAACGTGGTGGTTGAAAAGGGCCTGGATACGGCAGCGGCGGCGATCGCTAACTGGGGCGCCATATACTATGGGACACCCCAGGTAAACATGCAGTTGATGGAGGCACTTACAAGCCATCCCCAGACCATCACTCCAATGTTCATGACCTTGTTTGATCGGTATTTACGGGATGAACTGGACACAATGCTGGACCAGGCAAAGACGTCCGGCGACGATGAAACACACCTGAAATACCTGTTGATCAAACAGGCCTTGGAACCTGACCCGAAACGAAAGGTCGTTGCCCTGAGCACCATGGCAAACCTGTACGAGGAAAGGCTTCACGACATGGAAGGCCTGTTTTATACAAGTTGCAGCCTGTTTGAAATGGAACCCGGACCAGGTGAGGGACTGGACGACCTGGTCAAGCAGGCCGAGCGGCTGGACAAACAGGAGGAACTGGCCGAAATCCTGGTCAGGGTCGTGCAGGAGGCAGGTCTCGATAAGGAGTCCGCCTGTGCGGTTATGGCACAGGCCGCCGTGTCCTACATGGATGCGGGGGCAAAGCAAGAGGCACTGGATACGGCATCGCTGGCCTTGCAATGGGAGCCGGCCTCGCAGGATACCCTGGCACGACTGTGCGGTGTGTTCGAACGCATGGGCGACCTCAATGCGTTGAAGGATTGCCTGCAGCAACGCCTGTCGCATGCAGAGACAACGGGTGACGCACTGAGCCTGAACATGGACCTGGCCAACCTGTTTAAAAGCAGGTTGGGCAATCGCGAGAAGGCCCTGAAACACTATTATGAGGCCTTTAAAATTGAGCCGGCAAACGAGCAGGTCTTTAACGCGCTGAAGTCAGAACTGCTGGAGCAGGGCAGGGTGGATGAGGTGGCTGACATGTATGCCAAGTCCCTGGCCCGCACGATGGAACCGGCTGCAAGGGTGCGGCTATTAAAGGGATATGCCCAGATTACGGACAATGTGCTGAAGGATGCAAAGCGTACGATCGGATTGCTGAGGGAATTGATGGTGTTGCAACCCGAAATGGGCGAGGAAGCCGAGCGATTGTTCGAATTGTACATCCAGGAAGGGGACGTGGACCAGGCAGTGGCCCTGGGGTGGAAATTGGCGATGGACAGGAAGGATGCCACCTTGTTCAAAAGGGTAATCAAAGAGGCAAGACCATTGCAACAGGTGTGGTTGATACGCGCATCGAAAGACGTGTTCCCGGACACTGAGCAGGAGGAGGTGGAGGCCCTGGTGGGTGCCGGCATGTATGCGGATGCTGCCAGGTTGCTGGAGGCGCTTGCTGAACGTGGCGGGGACGAAAAGGGCACTGATTTCTATTTGAAGGCAGCGCAGTTGTACGAGTCGGAAATGGGTTTGCTGGAAAAGGCGCTCGAATGTTATAACAAGGCATACTCGCTGCGACCTTCTGCTGAAAACGTGGATAAACTGGCCCGCCTGTACCAGGAATTGGGCAAAGGGCATGACCTGTACCTGTTCCTGCACGATAATTTGGAGAAGGTCGATGACCCGGATACCAAGGCGCGGATGATGGGCTGGATGGGTGAAATTGCTGCCAGGGAAATGAAGGATATCGATATTGCAATCCAGTACCTGGACAGGGCATTGGACCTGGCACCCACCAGGTTTGACCTGGCGGAGCGGCTCTATGACATTCTTGTTGAAAAAGGCGATATCGAAAAGGCCCTGGTCACTGCCGAAACCGCACTGGAAACGGCCATGCAGGTCAACGACCGCTCGGCATTGGGTAAATTTACTTTGCTTGCGGGCAAGGCAGCCCTGGAAACCGGGGATGATGCAAAGGCAATCAGGTACCTCGAGGGGATCAAGGACCAGGAATCCATGGGCGCTGATTTATTGATCGCCCTGGGAAAGGCCTATACCATGGCAGGCAAACCCAGAATGGCCAGGGACGTGCTGCAGGATGTGATGACCAGGTTCGGCCAGGAAATGAATGCATCGGAAAAGGCCATGGTCCTGGAGGAACTGGGCGATGCCGCGATGGCCGAGTCGCGGTACGAGATGGCCTTGAAATTGTACCTGGATTGCAGGAAGGCCATGCCAGGAAATTATGATGTACTGGACAAGGCCTTGCATGCTGCAAAGGAGGCCCACGATTTCTATACGGCCGTGGATGTGCTGGAGGATATCCTGTACCAGGTCAAAGACGATGAAAGGCGTTTTGACCTGCTGGTGCAATTGGGGGACTTGTATGCACACCAGTTGAAACAGCGGTATGATGCCGAGACTGCGTATCGCAAGGCATTGGAAATCAAAAAGGATTCCAGGAGTGTGTTGCACAAACTGTTGCAGATGTACGTGGAGGCGGGTGAATACCAAAAGACGAGCGGCATACTGACGGAATTGCTGAGAGTGGAAGAAAATGGCACCAAGAAGGCCAATTATCACCACACGGCAGGCATGCTGGCCCTGGAGCACCTGAATGACCGGGAAGAGGCACTAAAGCATTTCGAACAGACCCTGGCATACGAACCGACAAACACGGACGTGCTGGAGATGATGCTCAATCTGTACACGGAGCAAAAAAATTACGAAGCCATGGTGAACCTCTTGAAAAAACAGGCTGGTGTGTTCAGGAGCATGGATGAGAAAGACCTGGAATTACAGATGCTGGAGCGTTTGAAGGACCTCTATACGGATCAACTGCACAACCCTGTACGCGCCGCTGAAGTCATGTCTGAAATAGCGGCAATACGCGGTAAAACACCGGACGACCTGGAGGTGATTGCCGAAAATTATGCCAGGATGAAATCCACCATGGGACGCAGCCTGGAAACTTACATGGAACTGTTGAAACTGGACCCAACGCGCAAGAACGCATACAAGGCAATCAGGGACCTGTACAGAAACATGGGGGATATGGATGGATTCTGGAGTGTCTGCGGCGTGTTGAGTGTACTTGGGCTTGCTTCGCCGGAGGAGGTTCGCTATTACAACGAACACAAACAGGCGGCATTGCGATTGACCCGGGACCACCTGTCCCCGGAGGATTTCAAATCGCTGGTCGCATCCCAGGAGGAGGATTCAAATACACTACTATTGCTGGAATTGTTGTGGCCTGCACTGCGCCAGGCACTCGTATGGCAGCAGCCATCGGAAGTGGGCATCAGCAAGGACAATATCATCGATGTAAACGGGTCCGGGGCGTTTGAAACGATCTATCGTGTGGTAGTGCGTATGTTGGGGATTAAAGCGCCTCGTGTTTACTTGATGTCGAACGTATCAGGTATCAGCAAGGTACCATTCAATCCACCGGCATTGGTTGTTGGCGAAGACGTGTACAAAAAGACGAGGGGCAAGGAACTTCGATTCCTGCTGGGGCGCTACCTGACCCTGTTTACGCCAGGTCGGCTGCCCTTTGGCGTGGTGGATGTCAAGACATTGAAATCTGCATTGACCGCTGTGACAAAATTGAGCTTCCCTTCGTTTGTAATACCGGAAGACGACCAGGAGGCCTCGGCCCTGTTGACCACTTTGTCGGAGCACATGGCGCCTGATGCCCTGGCCAGGATCAGGGACGTGATTTCACGCTTCAGGCGGGAACATCTAAGGATCGATTTTGAGGCCCAGGCCGCAGCCGTTGACATGTCCGCCAGTCACATGGGCTTTTTCATGTCCGACGACATCGCTGTGGCACTGAAGATGCTCAAGGGCATCCAGGATGGTTTCAGCAGCCTGCAGACTGCGGACAAGATCGTGGAACTCACCCGTTACGCATGCTCACCGAGGTATGTCAATCTGCGTAAATTGATGTTGAAACGATGAATTCTATCGATTTTAAGGGCGTAAGAGGGTATTTTATCAGTACCCTGCGCAGCCGTGCGGTGGGTATGGGCGTATGGGTTTATATGGTGGATGGGGCTGTCATTGATTCCGGGTATAGCCGGGCATGTCACAAGGTATTTCAGTGTGTGGAAACGATGAACGGGTCAGTAAAGGTGGTGTTTTTGACCCATGCACATGAGGACCACGTTGGATGCGCAGGCGCCCTTGCCAGGCAACATCATATCCAGGTGGTGGTCCCCGGACCGCTAAAAAAGGACATCATGGCATTGCAACAGGCCAGGCTGCCCTTTTATAGGGACCTCATCTGGGGCGAACCCACTAACGTGGCGCCGGATGCGTTCGTAGAGACCGAGACATGGGCGGGTTCGGACAACGAGTTTGAGTACGTTGCCACTCCCGGTCATTGCCCCAATCACTACGCAATACACGACAAAAAACGCAATTTTGTATTTCTGGGCGACTTGTACCTGGGTCCCAGGATGACCATGTCTCACCCGTGGGAGGCCCCGGAAACCATTGCCGATTCCCTGCGTAAGGTCAGGGCAATGGACCCGGAAGTCGCATTTTGTGCACACCGCGGCCTGATACAGCATCCACGTATTGCCCTGACCAGAAAGATTGAGTACATAGAGTGGCTGGTGGATCGTTCCAGGGAACTCGCTGCCAGGGGCATGACACTTGATGAAATCACATTTCAATTGCTGGGCAGGGAAAAAGCAATCTCAAAATTGACCAGAGGCCTGTACAGCCGCAGGAATGTGATCAGGGCAATCCTTAATGCTCGTGATTCCGGAACCAAGGGATAAAAAAGGACAGGGATCGGGCGTGTAAGGTCACCGTTGGAGCGCAGACGTCCTCGAGGGTCTGGATTTGAATGATTTAGTGGTGAATCCGGAAATTTGCGTGTTTTGCAACACCCTGAAATAGAAACGTAATTCAAGATGCCGGCTGGAAGCCGATGCTCCCAGGATCTTTGTAACACCCTGAATTTACACAATTATTCATCAGGTGCGGGTTCTAAACCCGCGCTGAATTTGTCATCAAATCAACGCCCTTAGAGGCTCTGGCTTACGGTTGATTCGTACATTTGAAATTGTGGGGAGCGTCCACTAGATCAGTCTTGAAGTTTTTGATTTCCTTGGCATCGAAGCGCCCCTGGAATGCATAGCCGTCCGTTCCGCTTTCACATATGCCACCGGTCAGGTCGTGGCGGTCGGGGCTGAGTTTCATCAAGTCCATGAATTTCTTGAAGTTTTGACAACTATACGGGGGTTTCGTATGAAACGGGTCAAAATTGATTTTCTCGGCCGCTGACACGCAGATACCACCTTTCAGGCTGCCCTGGTTTATGGCGTTTGCGGTTTCCGTAAACACGCCATGAGCATCCAGTGCAACGATCGGGATCTGTGCCGTAACCGTGTCCGGATACATCACGATCTTGCCCTGAACGTTGGTATCGAACGTACAACCGTTGATATCTGCCTGCAGGTCATTGGGTCCGGGGTTCTTGATGAAGGCGTACTTGCCGTCCGTATCCTTGATGCCAGTGCCTGCCTGGATCGTTGCCTTGCCAGTTTGGGGGTCGTATTTTGATACGTAAAACAGGATCACCAGCCTGCCGTTCTTGATATCGTTGTTCCACAAGTTGGTCAGCGTGGTTGCCAGCGCATTTTTTTCACCTGCCGGCTTGTCCACGTACAGGTGCTGGATCAAATAGGCCTTGCCTTTCAGTGATACCTGCAAACTGCACTTCTGACCGGTGTCCGTCACGCCCGTATCATGTTCCGTATCGCAATTGCTACAGGTGTCAGGCAGTGGCTGGTTTGCGTCCACCTGGACATCCTGGCCGGGATTGTTGTTGGAACTGGAACATCCCACTGCTACCAGAAGGGCAAAAACACCAAGGAAGAACAACCTTTTTGTCATAATGCACTCCTTTAAGAAACGCCAAACATGTAGAAAAGATACCCGTTTTTATGAGATTTGTCAAAGTTGAATAATGCATGGCAATTCAGTATCTTGTCCCTGGAGATCGAGTATGCGTGAAAGACGTTTGAATTTTTTTTCGTTGGCGGTCCTGTCGGGCCTGCTGGTTGCCTGTGCGGCTGGCCCACATACACAGGATGTTCTGCAAAACGACCCGGGTATTGTCACGGACCCAGGAAAAACGGTTGATGAATACGAGGATGTACCTGTGCATGGCCTGGATTCCGTTCCTGACAGCAATGATATTTTTGTCAGGGACCAGGGGTCTGGTGAGGGCCTGCCACCCGGTGACATGGGTACGGACGACGAAACCGCTGTGGATGCCATGTTTGATGAAGACCATGGTGGTCCTGTTGATGCCATGGATGATGCTCTGGATGTCCGCGATTCCGGTGAAATACAGGTACAGGAAAAATGTGCGGCAGGACAGGCATGCAACATGCCCCTTGAGGATGACGGGACCTGCCCCGGTCAGTGCATAGACCAGCATTACGGACTGCGGTGTCCCGGACAGGTAGTGGACAGCCTGTGCCTGCCAAAGGATGTAGAGGTTGAACACGGCGACACCGACAAACACATAGGTGCGCTGTACGTGAAAGTGGTAAAACAGCCGGACATTTCGGTGATTGGGGATGTAAAGGACCTGCAGATCGACATCACTAATACGAGTGATGCCCCGGTAAAAACCGCATTTGGATTCAAAAACCCGGGTACGTGGCAGATCCTGGACTCGAATTTTGGAGGTTTGACATCGATTACGTTAGGACCGCATGAAAAAAAATCGCTTACAGCCCGGATTAAGGCCGTTACAAGCAATGTTTTGGACCCAATGAAAGCCGTATTTTCGTTTATTATAGGGAATGGGGTGTTTGAGCCATACGCGGTGGTTGGATTACCCCCCGGGCAAGGTATTGAATGCGGTGGCGTAAATTTCCCCTCCAGGATACAAGGATCCGGTCCCAAGGACTATTTTCGGTACCGGCATGCCGTGTGTTGTGATGGCGTGTTTTTTCCGGGTGCATATTGCTGTACCAACCAGGACTGCGACGGCGTGGCATGCATAGACGGTCATTGCATTGATAGTGTACCCTTGATGCCTAACGCCAATGTACTTGCCCGTGGCGATATACGGGTTTTGATGGTTATTGCTGACAATCCGGACACAGACGGCTTCAATCCTTGCATAGACAGCAGCGATGTCCTCACCAGGATACCCTTTGACCAGGTAAAAAATTTCTATAAAGGCATGTTGCGGAAAGAAACCGGACTGGAAGACGTAAATTTTCAATTACGGGTGGCCGCTGGTGTGGATTCCAGTATGTTTGTGGACGGACACCCCAAGCCCATGGATTACTTTGATGCATTCAAGCCATGGTTTGCCCGGCAATGTGGCGTATCCACCGATGATTTTGACAAAAAGATCGTGGTCAGCGGCATAATCGACCTGCAAGGCTATGCTGGCATGGCGTTAAAGGATGGATGGGTTGCGGTGCATTCGTATGAACGGGCGTCGTTGCTGGCGCATGAGTTGGGCCACACCTTTGGTGCCACGGACCTTTACATAAATATGGGCGGACGTTTTCAATACGCCAGGGCTTTAATGGGCAATTACCCTGTTCAGGACTTGACGCCTTCTGCAGCACTACTCATGGTAATGCGTGGTGAACTGGGTATGACAGATGCAGACCTGGATGGGGTAATCGATATTGTCGAATTTGCCAAGTTTCCCGACAAATTGGACATCAAGGTCAAGGCGACCCTGGTAAAAGGCAAAGGTACCCTGGAAATCACACCAATGGTTGCTGCCATTGAAAATGATGTGCAAAAACGGGTAGCCCTTCATACGGTTAACATCGACATCCCTGACCTTGGGATAGTGGGTAAGATTATCAGCAATATCACCACGGCGTTCCCCCTGACCAGCGCGCAAGTGACGTCGTTGCAGAAAGAGGGTAGGATAAATATGGCAGTCAATGCACAATATTCCTTTACAAACAAGGATTTTAAACGCAAGACCCTGAAATTTGCTCAAAATATCACAGTACTGTTGGGAATCAAACAGTGACCGTTGACCGTGGCCGTTGACCGTTGGCCGTGACCGAGACCGTTGACCGTGTGGAGCGCAGGCGGCCTCGCCTGCTTTTCCGAGACCGTTGTCCGTTGGCCGTGACCGAGACCGTGGCCGGGGTTTCCGGTTACTAAGGGAGTCTTACCGAAAGGCCCGCAGGGCCGTCCCGCAGCAGCCGCAGGCTGCGTCCCGAGACCCGAAACCCGAAGCCAGAATTCAGTGACCGGGAC
>WGCQ01000130.1 GCA_015493765.1 Deltaproteobacteria bacterium | reverse complement strand
CTGGACTATCTTGTAGAATGGGGTTTGGGCCGGGGACCGTTGTTCGTACATGAACAAGTTGGATGAACAGGAACCTGTTTCCCCGGACGTGGACACACATGCCTCCATAAATAAATATCGAGAGGAGGCGGTTTTTTTTTCATGTGTTGTCCAAAAATAGTTGTAAGTGATTGATAACGCAGTGAAATAAAAAATTAGAGTCACCAAAAGTCCAGGTGGTGGATGTTTTAGATATTTTTTCCCATACGCAGGCCTTTCTGAGACAGGGTGACATCACCGTCGCGGAAACTTTTAGCAAAGGCCAACGGCCACGGAAAAGGCCGGCAGGATGCCGGCCACACACGGCCACGGCCTCGGCCAACGGTCTCGGCCACGGATTCGGGCGGGTCTGAGACCCGCCCCTACGGAAATGTATCGAAATCCACACCCCGGCCACACACGGCCACGGTCTCGGCCAACGGCCACGGCCGTTTTTATTTCAACAGCATGCTGTGGGTGCTGGCGATGCGGGAGGCCTCGATGAAGGCGGAGGGATAGATGCCGATCACGATCAGGGCGAAAGCGGCTGCACCGATCGTGATGTAGGAGGCGATGGACACGTAGGATGCATCCGAGCGCTGCTCGGTTTCCATGTACGCGGCCACGATGATGCGCAGGTAGTAGTAAACCGCGATCAGGGAATTGACCAGTGCGAAGATCACGACGGGCAGGTTGTATTGCACGTTTGATTGCAGCACGTCCTTGAACAGGTAGAACTTGCCGGCAAAACCGGCGAACGGCGGGATCCCGGCCAGGGACAACAAACTGATCGTGAGCAGTAGCCCCAGCAAGGGGTGGCGTCGGCCGAAACCGGCGAAACGGTCCAGGCTGGTGTCCTCGTTCATTGAACCGCCCATGAGCGTGACCACGCCGAAGGATGCGATCGTGGCCACTGCGTAGGTGTGGGGAAGGTACGAATCTATTAAACTTGCTAAAAAGGCACCTTTCCTGCATCTTATTGGAGGTGAGCCATGAAACGGTTTGTTTTTCCATTTGTGATCGGTTTGCTCTTTGTCGTTGGTTGTGGCGGAAATAGCGGTACCCCTGGGACTGTGGACATATTGACCCTGGACAAATTCAAGGGCCAGGAAGGTATTATTACTGATGGCACGATAAACGGCGAATTTCCAGGTACAGATACCCCTGGCATTGCGGATTCATCCAATGACGTGGCAGACGTGACGAAGGACATCGGGCCAAGGAAAGGTCGTCTGGGCTGGAAATGCAATGACAACACGGATTGCCAGAGTGGAATATGTATCGACAGCCGGGATGGGAAGGTGTGTACCGAGTTCTGTATGGAAACGTGTCCTGCAGGGTGGGCATGCAAGAGTATCTCCTGGTCCGGGGACGAGGTATTCGTGTGTCTACCCCGGTTTTTGACCCTGTGTGACCCATGCAATACTGCGGCGGATTGCAACACGGACATGAGTGCCGGGGGGGCGGGCTGTATACCCATGGGGACGGACGGGAGTTTTTGCGGTGGAGATTGCAACAACAGCGATTGCCCTGACGGCTACGAATGCAAGGATGTATCCCTACCTGAGGGTGTAAAAAAACAATGTGTACCTATATCAGGAAAATGCGAATGCAGCAAGCGGGCCATCGCGCTGAGCCTTTCCACCAAATGCTATATCAAAAACGACGCAGGCAAGTGTATGGGCACACGCACATGCACCCAGACCGGCCTCAGCAAATGCGACGCCAAAACACCAAAACCGGAGGAATGTAATAAGATCGATGATGACTGCAACGGACTTACAGACGACCATCTTGATAAGGTTCCATGTATAAAGAGCAACGACTACGGGAAATGCACTGGCACGGGAAAATGCGTGGACGGACAGATCGTAGAATGTAATGCATCTACGCCGGGACCGGAAAAATGCGATGGGCTGGACAACAACTGCGATGGTTCCACCGACGAGGATACGTGTTATGACGGAGACCCCTGCACGGAGGACAAATGTGACCCTTCTACCAATGGTTGCGTCTATGTACCCTTGTCGGGTGTTAAATGTGACGACGGTAACCTTTGCACCACAGGGGACCATTGCGAAAACGGAAAATGTGTTGCAGGCGTAAAAAAGAACTGCGATGACGGCAACCCTTGCACGGATGACAGTTGTGACCCCAGTACTGGTAAGTGCATACACACAAACAACAGTGCACCATGTAATGACGACAACCCCTGTACCCAGGAGGACCATTGCCTGAACGGTCAGTGCCGGCCTGGCAGTCCCAAGCAATGTCCGAACAACCCACCTTGCAAAGTCAACGGCAAATGCAATCCTCAAACCGGGTCATGCGATTATACATACAACGATGGCATGAGCTGTGACGACGACGATGTATGCACAGTGGCAACTACCTGTTCCGGGGGCAGGTGCACCGGTGGCCATGATTATTGCCAGGGCAAGGTCTGCACACCGGGTTCAGGGCAAACATTTTGCCTCCAGCCTCAATGTGTCAAACTCGGCGGAATAGCAACGTGTCCGTGCATATGTTTGTGAGCCTTAGGGGTGTAAATATACGACCCGTGTTTATTATTTGTGGCTTTTCCGGAAAAGGCCCAGAGCCAAAGATATATCAACTCATTGAAGATAGAGGCTAAGTTTTACGATCAACGAATCATACTGTAGTCCCAAATTACCGGACAAATTTAAGCACAAAGGGGGCTGTCCACTATACGGACCGGCGGGGGAGGCTTGCGAATTACTATTTCGATGCTAACGGCGTCCCTGACTCCTGGAATCTGTTGGGAAGGCTTCATTTTAACTTTTCGTTATACGAACGGGGCGCAAAACTCTTCTATCAGCAAGACCCCTGGGCCTCGGCCTATCCAGAACTTGCCGCCATACCGGACGACTGGAGTCAGGTCCAAAACAGCCATTGGGAGGACCCTGAAGGCTGTATTTTCTCACGCAACCTTATCTTTGATGCGATAGGTTTCATATACCAGGGCCAGTGGGGAGGGGACAATGCCTTGAAATCGTATGCCAAGATGAAAGATAACCTGCAAGGGCAAGACCCCAAGTTCGTGGACGAAAAACACGGCGACCTGAACCTGAGGCCCGATTCGCCGGCCTTTACGATTCCCGGATTTCAGCCTATCCCTTTCAATGACATCGGACCCAGGTAAAAGGGGTAGAAAATTCTGGCAGTCGAAGGAGGCCAGGACCATGCCTGCGCTACTCTCTATCCAAAGGCTGATGATTTAGAGTGCCGAAGTACGAAGGGAAAATGGGCTCAATTCCGAGTATTTGGACCTGTTTCAGCACCCGACTCCCGAATTTAGTCAGGTAATTTGGGTGATTTGGGACGATTTTGACTATAAAAATCGATTTTGTTATTCTTAATAGGAGATAGGAGAAACAGAAATGAAAAGACTGTATATATTGATTTTGATAGTCTTAATACCCTGGGGTATAGAATGTAACAGCACAAAGAGTACCCCGGACCTTGGTATCAGTATGGATTTACCGGATGCAAAGGATGCGGGAATTGTATCGGATATGGGAAAGTACGACCTTGGTAAGAGGGATTTGGAGTCAGAGGGGGTTGCAGGTACAAAAGACATTGGAAAGTCCGAGACGGACATAACAAAAGCCTTGGATGTGTTTGAACAGTTAGGAGAGACTGCCACAGACACCATCCAGGACAACGGACCTCAAGACAGTTTCATCGATTCAGGCGTAGATGAAGGTGTCAACTGTATACCCGACTCATGCAAGAGCCTGAATAAGGAATGCGGAACCTGGCCGGATGGGTGCGGTGGTCAACTGGATTGCGGGCAATGCGGGTTACACCAGGTTTGTAAGAAGGGGAAGTGTCAGACACAGCAGCCCTATTGCGGGGATGGTATCTGCCAAGCTGAGGAGGATTGCGCCTCCTGTCCAGAAGATTGCGGATGCAAAAACGGTGAGGTATGCTATCAATCCAAATGCTGTAAGCCCAAGAATTGCCAGGACCTGGGCATGGAGTGCGGCCAGGCCTCGGACGAGTGCGGGAGGTTATTGGACTGTGGTGGTTGTGACCCGGACGAATCCTGCGAGCAAGGCAAGTGCAAGGTAGTAAAGCATATTACTATTGTGCTCGTCGGTGATTCCACTGTTACAGATAAGGAAGGTTGGGGTGGTGCGTTCGATGAACATTTTATTTCAAAGGTTACTACAATCAATAAAGCAAGTTCGGGAAAAAGCTCGCGCAGTTATATTGACAGAGGTTACTGGGCTAAGGCCAAGGCAGTTAAAGGGGATTACTATCTAATCCAATTCGGGCATAATGATGAGCATCGTGACTATAGGCATACCACCATTGAGGAGTACAAGGACTTTCTGCGTAGATATATCGACGAAACACGAGATATACCTGCCAAACCTATCCTTGTTACACCTACCATCGTGACATACCGTAAGAAGGACGGGAGAATTTACTATCCACAGAGCCTGACAGAGAGGGCTGAAGCAATGGCGGAGGTTGCTGCTGAAAAAGGGTGTGAACTTCTCGACCTTCATTACAGGAGCTACAAATATTTTGATCCTTTGACCCCAGAAGAAACAGCCACCTATCAACCACCAGGTGATCATGTCCATTGGAATTCCAAGGGGGCTTCTGTTTTGTGTAACCTGCTGGAAGATGAGATTATTCGTATAGATTCTGAACTAAAGCCCTATCTCCTCCACAGTAATCAAGAATAGAATTACGTAACAGTAGCCTACAGTTATACAACAAGGTCAAAAGGCCTTGGTTGGAAACAGGGAACTCAACGATTTCTCTGCAGTACGCCAGGTGATCGAGCCAACTCCAATGTCCTCGGATGCTTGGTAAAGACGGTTTGGGGATGGTAGTAAAAAAGAAAATACCCCAAATTTGAACGAAGGAATAAGGGTTTCCGGTCTCGATTCTGCATAAATGGTAAGATTTTACCCCAACACCTCTTTCACCCCTCATACAGACCCACACGCGGCCCGGCCCTATATTTTATGAGGATTTGCTGGGCGAGGAAAGGAAAGGATAGGAAATTCAAAGCACATGTTTGTTCAAAGCCGCGTGGGTAGGGCGGTTGCGGGGGCCGGTTTTTGGTGCGTGAGAGGCACAGGGTGGTAGGGAACGGGGGATTTTGTATCTGAAAACCCGGTAAAAAGATGATAAAAGTCATGATTGGAGGTGTGTCCTGTGCTGGCAGGCGGACAAGCCTGCCAGCACAGGAACGAATAGCGGTATTGTGCTGGGCGAAGGCGTAAAAACAGGTAATCCAATTTGCATCTGAATGGTAGTTTGTCTTGAGAAATCAGGATGTTATCTTGGCAGGCCTGGGTTGCAACGCAGGGATAGATTTGTCCGTTGATGGTTAGGGATGGGCCGGGTTGTGTAGGTCAGGTCCAGGAATCATCAGGCGGGCCTGGACCTGAGAAAACCGGCAATTCCTCCGGATACAAGGCTGGTGTAATTGGTGGCGGTTCGGTTGGGATGTTCATGGACCCCAGGATTGGCTTGATTTGAGAGGGAGTGGTTATGAAACTGATTAGTTTCATTGGGTGATTGCACCTGGGACATAGCAGGGGCAGGACTTCATAGATTCGGGCTAAAAGCATGGCCCAGGTATAGGATTTTCGTTTTTTGGGCTTTTTGTCTGTCCCGGTGGCATCCGCATCCTGGTCCTGGTCGATTCCCATCTTTTTCTTTGCTTGTTGCATCTGCATCATTATGGCAGGGGTCGGGCCGGCAGTGGAGATGACCTGTTTACGTAAACGGGAATTGGGTGCAAGGACACCGAAATAGTGGTGACGGTGGACCCTTGGCGGGGGAATTAGTTTGGCCAGGCGGTCAATGAACTCAATGCCCGACATGAATAAGGTATCGTGTCCCTGCGCGTCAGGGTGTTTCATGAGGTATGCCACCTTGTTGTCTTCAAGCAGAATGACGTTGGTCGATGCAACCGGGGGACGGGCTCAGTACCGCAACAGGCGCTCCAGGCCGACCCTGTCCCAGTCCGGGATAAGCACGGATGCGTCCAGGGAAAAACCGCCGTTATGGTCCCACCTCAGCATGTCATCGGTATCAGAAGAATCCATGAGTCCGTGACGAACCATGTACGCGAATGTTCGTTTGCGGATTTTCATGGCCAGGTCCTGGATGTCGTCTGTTGTGATGTCTGCCTCGAAAAATTGAGCCGTATCATCCGGGCCGGGTGCGAATACGCCGTCTATCACCGCACAATGGAAGTGTGTATTAACCCAAATTCTCGACATAATTCGTAATCCGGCCGCCGATAAGAGGCCCATCTGCTGCGTCAACTGCACGGATTCAATGCTCAATGTGGCGCTGCCACACCTCCGCTTGAATCCGCTTGTTTCCTTGCATCTGGACCACTCTCGACAGCCTCTGTTATCAAATTAGTCTTCGAATTTGGGTTTGAGCGACGAACCGAACCGATGTATGAACGACACCCCACCCGTACGGGCCTGTTTGGGTGCATCCGGGGATCGTTGTCTTAGTTTGGTTTCAAGTGCTCTTAGGAAAATTCGTAGCAAGGCACTGGCCACTCGAGGGTCATTGTGCAGGAAATAGCGGATACGCTTGGGAAATGACAGCACCCATTGACGTACAGGTACCCGCGGAAACACGTTATCAGTCAGGTGGGCAGCAGTCTGCACCATG
>WGCQ01000129.1 GCA_015493765.1 Deltaproteobacteria bacterium | reverse complement strand
CATCGAAGTTGGCTCGTCGTATACCCGAATTACCTGACAAATTTGAGTGCAGGCGTGGTTGAGGGTGTTACAATGTCCCCCCTGGGATCGCTGGCTTCCAGCCGACATCTTGAATTATCTTTGTATTTCAAACTGTTACAAAACACGCAAATTCCTGAATTTACCACTAAATCATTCAAATCAACGCCCTCGTGGTTCTGCGCATCCGTGGATGCTTAAAATTCATTGCGCCTTTGGCTCAATGACCCACAGCGCCACGTTGAGCATCAACGGGTACAACGACGCAGCAGACAGGCTGCTTTAAGTGACTGACTGCCGAATTTAAGCAGGTAATTTGGGTGTATGCTTAATTCCGTAACGATTGCAATGGTGCGGGTATGCGACCGCCAAGGCCGATGAAACGCGATACATCGAGTTGCCGCACGTCCATCACGATCAACTCGCCCAGCAGGCCGCCCAGGTCCACGCTCTCTCCGGCCCCATGACCCGGCACAGGGATCAGGCGTGCACCCGTGGTCTTGTTGTTCATCACCCCGATGGCCATTTCGTCCGCAATGATCGCCGCAATGGTGGATTCGGAGGTGTCACCCGGGATCGCCACCATGTCCAGGCCCACGGAGCACACCGTGGTCATGGCCTCCAGTTTTTCGATGCACATGGCGCCTTCGCGTACGGCCCTGACCATGCCCGCATCCTCGCTGACCGGTATGAATGCCCCGGACATGCCGCCGACCGACGAACTGGCCATGAGCCCGCCCTTTTTTACCGCGTCCGTCAGCAAGGCCAAAGCCGCGGTGGTTCCGGGGGCACCTGCCCGCTCGATGCCCATGGCCTCCAGTATCTCGGCCACCGAGTCGCCCCGGGCAGGCGTGGGTGCCAGGGACAAGTCCACCACGCCAAAACGCACGGGCGGTCCCAGGCGTTTTACCACCTCACGGCCCAGTAATTCGCCTGCGCGGGTAATCTTGAAACTCATGCGTTTGATCGTCTCGGCCAGGCCCGTGAAATCGAAGTCTTTTTCCACCTCCCAGGCCTTCTGGATCGCGTGCAGCACCACCCCGGGACCGCTGATCCCCACGTTGATCACGCATTCCGGCTCCCCCACGCCGTGCATGGCGCCGGCAATGAACGGGTTGTCCTCGACCGCGTTGGCAAACGCCACGAAACGTGCGCACCCGCTGCCAGCCGTGTCCGCTGTGGCCTCGGCGATGCGCTTGACCATCTGGCCGGTCAGCCGTACGGCCTCCATGTTGATCCCGGTGCGAGTGCTGGCCACGTTCAGGGAGGCGCAGGTGCGCCGCGTCCCGGCAAGGGCCTCGGGCAGGGAATAGATCAGGCGTGTGTCACCCGGTGTCATGCCCTTGTGGACCAAGGCGGAAAATCCGGCGATGTAATCCACGCCGATCTCTTTGGCGGCCCGGTCCATGGCCTGGGCCACCTGCACGTAAGCCTGTTCGGACATGCCCTCCGCGATCAGGGATATGGGCGTGACCGATATACGGGTGTTCACGATGGGCACGCCGAAGGTGCTGGAGACCTCGCGGGCCGTGGCCGGAAGCCTGCTGCCCAGCCTCACCACCTTTTCGTACACGTGGTCCGCCACAGCGGATGCCGACTTGGACGGTACGTCCAGCAGGCTGATCCCCATGGTCAACGTGCGGATGTCGAAGTGCTCCGACTCCACCATCCTGATGCTTTCCTGTACCTCGTTAGGCCCGAAACTCCAGCGCATTCGAAATCCTTAAATAAAAAAACTAAATCCTGTGCATGGCCTTCAATATCTTTGCATGAAATACCACGCACTGTGCACCGATACCCTTGCCCGCCTGTTCGACCCGGTCCTTGAAATCCATGAAGGTCAGTCCCTTTGCAGCGATGCCCGATGTATCCACCACGAAGATCATGCTGAAATACTCGCCGGCCAGGGTCTGGCTGATGTCGTTGATGTCCGCTCCGCAATTAGAGATCGCATTGGACAGGGCTGCGGCCACGCCGGGCTGGTTTACGCCGGTGGCAACCACTATCGCCTGGTCATCGTCCTCCAGTTCCGGGGCCGACGGCATGACAGGCCCGCTGTCCCCTGTCGCAGCCGGCGAATTGCCGGGGCCAGTGGTGCCGAGCCCGCGCAAGACCTCCTGGGCCAGGACCTCGGCCATTTTTTCCAGGTCCTCATCATCACCCGCCTTTGCGCCCAGGGGGATCGCCTCGCTGTTCGGCACGGCCCGGCTCTCGTATTCCAGGATCACCCCGTTGCGGCTGGCCCACTCGCGGGCAAGCGGCGTTATGATCATGTCCTGTTTAACCACGAATTTTTGTCCCCGGGCCAGGCCCTGGATGTCTGATTCAGTTACTATCCGTTTCATCGCCTTCTACAAAAAAATTGTCAACAATTGCCACCACTGCCGCGTCGATCGGGAAATGAGGCAGCTCGTCCGCAGGCAGTTCCTCCTCGATTCCCACACGCGCGGCGTGCCCGTAGGCCACCACCACGTCCTCACCGGGCCCTGCGCCCAGCACGTCCGCTGCAACCACCGCATCGAAATCAGGGCCGGGGCCATTGTTGGTGATTTCATCATAATGGTACGGTTTGATCAACAGTAACCTGACGCCCTGCAACTCGGGCCATTTTACCGTTGACCATACGTATCCCAGTACCTTTCCCAAAAACATTAGCGCCTCATATCACAGGCCTGCGGTCGATGATCTGGCTGATCGCGGCATCCACCAGTATCGTCCTGCTGCCCGGTACGAACACGTTGCGGGCTCCGCTGCCGAAACTGACCACCACCTCGTCGCCGTTTTTTGCATCCAAACGGTCCATTGCAACGATCACACGCCCTGAAAACCCGTTTTCACCCCGCTGCGCGACCAGTACCAGTTTCTGGTTTTTCAGGTGGGCCAACTTTTTGGTGGCCCATACCTCACCGATCACCCTGCCCTGGATCATCGCAGTTCCATCCTTTGGGGCTCGGCCCCGTCCGCAAAACTAAAGCCCACGGCCCGTGCAGCGTGACTGTAAACCTCCACGTTATCCACGATCGCTGCGATCGAGGCCTCCACCGGGAAACGGATATCGCCCAGTTTCCACCGTGCAGGTGCACCCAGGCAAACCACCACGTCCTCGCCCACCTGGGCGCCCACCGGGTCCACGCACACGATGTGCCCGGTATCCACGTCCGGATTATACCACGTCAAGGGTTTTACGATCAGCATCTTCTGATTTTGCAGGTATTTGTTTTTCCTGGTGGCCCATACCTGGCCGATCACCCTGCCCAGTATCATAACTCCCTCTGGGCCGCATCCACGATCGCCACCACCACGGCCTTGGTAGGGCACTCCGAGCCAACCGTGATGTCGCGCACACGGCTGCCTATACCGACCAGTACCAACTGGCCTTCGTCCGCGTTCAGCGCGTCTACCGCGACCACCACCTCGTCGGACAACGCCTCCCGGGGCGGGTCATCGCGGACCGGTGCATCAACGGGCATGGCGTTCAGCCGCAGCGGCCTGACCTGGACCAGTTTGCGGCCCTGCAACTGCCGGGCCTGCCTTGCACCCCACAGCGTGCCTGTGACCATACCCAGTATCAATCGCCATCCTCTTTCAAGAACTGCATCAATGCCCTGGCCTCGTCCTCCAGGATCTTGCCCGCATAGTTCTTTATCATGGGCTCCACCAGCCTGCCAAAGAACCTGACCTTTACCCGCAGTTCACCGGATATAATCCGCCTGGTCCGGTTCGGCCCTAACTGCTCGAATCGCATTTCACCGTGGTTTTCCAGCCGCTCCGCCACACCAGGCGTGGTGGGCACATTGCGATAGGTGACCAGCCGGGCGGTTTTATCCAGTTCGCTTTCCTCGATCCACTCCATCCATTCCGGTTTTACCTTCTTGGGACCCACGCTCTTGATCGCGGGCACGGGCAGATACCTGACCCTGCGGCTTATCCTGTTGTCCCTCGCCTTGTATTCCAGGGTCTCGGCCTCCAGGATCGTGGTCATGGCAGGTTTCAGTTTTTCGGTTATGCCATTGTCGAACATCGTTGCCATCAGTTTCTCGGGGCTTACGTCAAAGATGTGCTCGAACTTGTACTTCATGCGTTTTCTCCGTCTTCTTTGCAAAGTTACACCGGGTATGATAACTATAAACGGACTTTTGAGCAAGCAATGAAGAACAAAAGCATACAATTCGTTTACCTGTCCATCGTGACAGTGGTCACGGTGGCGATGTTCATGATCTATGGGGTTGCCCTGTCCGACGTGTGGGTCGCCGTGTTTTCCTTTGTGTCGGTGGTGGGCGCCGCACTGTTGATGTCCTGGGCGGCCGAGTCCTCCGAGGTGTTGATCAGCCAGGGCCTGGCCGTTGCAATCGTGGCAATACTACAGGTCCTGCCCGAGTTTATGGTGGAGGGCGTAATCGCGTACAACGGGGACGCCAGCCTGATCACCGCGAACCTGACCGGCTCGAACAGGTTGCTGATGGGCGTAGGCTGGAGTTTCGTGTTTTTCATATCGTTCATTGCCAACCACAAGAAGGGTGGCCTGTCATACGTGGTGCGCATGCGCAGGGAGGCGATCGTTGAGGTGCTGGCCCTGTTGTTCGCAAGCGGTTATTTTGTCGTGGTCCTGCTGAAAGGGACTTTGAGCTGGCACGACACCGTATTTTTGGGTCCCCTATTCCTTTTGTATATGTACACCCTGTATCTCTTGCCGCCCGAGGAGGAGGAAACCGCGGATAGCCTGCCCGCGATCACGCGCGAAGTGACAAAAATGGACCCAAAATGGCTTCGGATCGCATTCATCACGTTTTTGTTCGTGTTTAGCGGCCTGGTCATGGTATTCGTGGCCGAGCCATTCTTCAAGGGCATGAAGTCCGTGGCCGCAGTCCTGGGTATATCCGCATTCTTGTTCGTGCAGTGGGTGGCGCCCTTTTTGACCGAACTGCCCGAGAAAATTTCGGCATTCTATTGGGCTGCACACCCGCGGTTTGCGCACATGGGCCTGCTAAACCTGATTTCCTCCAAGGTGAACCAGTGGACACTGCTGGTTGCCATGGTGCCGATCGTGTTCCTGTTGTCCCCGCACGGCGGCGGAGTAATCCATTTGGACGGCCACCAGAAGGAGGAGATCATGCTGTCCATGGTCATGTCCGTGTACGGGGCCGTGACCCTGCTGAAGGGTTATTTCAACCTGGAAAACGCGGTGTTGATTTTTGGGCTGTGGCTGCTGCAATTCCTGATGCCCGGGCGGTTTGCCCACGTGACAGGTCCGTATTTCGTGTTTCCCTACTGGTTTGCGCACTCGTGGCGTGGCCTGACCACCGCGGCATTTATCCTGTTGACCATATTCGAGGCGGTGCGGCATTATCGCAAGTACACGCCCGTGGAGGACATCGTGTTTACCTGGCGTTTGATCGAAAAGAGGCGGTTCGGGGATGAGTGACATGAAGATCCAGAAATACCTGGCCGATGCGGGTTTCGGTTCACGCCGCAAGGTGGAAACCGAGTTGATCGCACCGGGCCGGGTCACGGTGAACGACGAGATTGCCCTGATCGGCCAGCGCATAGACCCCGAAAAGGACGTCATTCGGGTGGACGGCGAGCGGGTCAATCCGCGCAAGAAGGTTTACTTTGTGATGAACAAGCCGCCCGGTTACGTGTGTACGCGCGAGGATGAGCACGGCAGGCGACGTGTTTACGACCTGTTGCCGGAGAACGCACCCATGGTGCACACCGTGGGCAGGCTGGACTTCCACTCGGAAGGTCTGCTGATCTTCACAAACGACGGGGATTTGACCGCCAGGTTGACCAGCCGCAAGTACAAGGTACAAAGGGAGTATGATGTAAAATTGAAGGGCCGGGTTCCCGAAAAGATCATTGCCCTGGTGCGCAGGGGTGTACGGTTGGAGGACGGTTTTGTGAAACCGGTGAGCCTGAAGGTGACCCGCGTGACCGGCGCCAATATCTGGGTGCGGATCGTGGTGGACGAGGGGCGTAACCGGCTTGTGAGGCGACTGTTCGAGCATTTTGGCGTGATGGTCATCAAATTAAAACGGATACGCTATGGTTCGTTGCACCTGGGACGCCTGGCCCGCGGCAGGACCAGGCGACTGCGACCTTCGGAGATCCAGGCCCTGCGTGCCGATGTCGATTTTCCAAAGTCTTAGCCAACACGGATATAATGGTGGCCGTGGCCGAGACCGTTGACCGAGTCCGAGACCGTTGACCGTGGGCCGAGACCGTGTGATCCCGGTGGAAACGAAAGCCGTGGAGCGCAGGCGGCCTCGAGTGTGTTGATTTGATGGATTTAGTGACGAATTCGGAAATTTGTCTGTTTTGTAATACTTTGAAATACAAAGATAATTCAAGATGCCGGCTGGAAGCCGGCGATCCCAGGAGGGACTTTTTCAACAGTCTCGGCCTCGCCTGCCTTTCCGCGGCCGTTGACCGTGGTGGAAACGGTCCGGAAATCCGGACTCCTTCGGACTCATGTGTCCGAAATCCCGGACTGTTTGTATGGATGACCTGTTGTGCATAATAATCTAATTTATTGATTTGGAAGCATTATTTTGGGTTCTATGCATGCTGGCACATCCCTTGCATGTTGACGCGTTGTCCCGATAGGGACGTTTGACAGGACGACCGCGGTGGTCAGACAGCGCGCGCGGGGTTTAACCCCACAGACCTTTGGTGGTGGAACAGGTCTGCCCCAGGACCTGGATTTGGCTCGGCGTGCCGGCGGGGGAGGGCCCATGCGTTAGCCCGGCCCCTGTCCGCGGCCCGGTCCCCCATTTCTGGTGGGCTGCTCTAAGGGCCGCAGGCCTGTAATCGCGGGTTTTCCCAAACTGCCTGCCTGATTTTTGGGGTCTTTCGAAGACAGGCGCTACAAACCGCTATTTATTTGTATGGCCAACCATCACGCTAAAATATGCCCAGCCGTTTTATGTCCCTGGCCGCCTTTTCGAACATTGCAGGGTCATCCACATCCTGCCAGTACAGCCCTGTCGCATCGAAGGCAGTAAAATATCCCTGTTTGCCAAGGACCCTCATGCCGTCAGACAGGGATTTTTTACCCTGTGAAAAGGCCTGCCTCAGGGCAGGGAATATGTCATGCGTACAAAGAAATACACCCATATCTATGGCGTTGTAATCATCAATGTTTTTGCCTATGTCCACGATTTTTCCCTGTCGGACCAGGACCCTGGTTGCATCGTCCAGGTCAAACACGCCATCAATGTTGCGGTCCACGCACAATTTTACGCCGTGGGTGATCCCATCCTGTATCAAACCCAAAACCACGTGATAATCGTAAACGTGGTCCGACATGGACAATACAAAGCGTTCGCCTTTAACAGCCTGCTCGGCCACTGCCAGTGATATACCGTTTGGTTCCTTCCACTGGTCGTTATACACGGTTACCACTTCGCTGCCTTTTGGCCACCGTATGTCCCTCAGCCCCTTTTGCAAAACATCGGCCCGGAATCCGGTGACCACCACGAACCTGGTGATACCTGCACGAAACAAACTGTTTATGGGATATTCGATGATTCGCTTGCCCCCAAGCATCATCAAGGGCTTGGGAATATCCGTGGCGTGCATTCTGCTACCCAGACCCGCAGCCAGAATCACCGCCTCTTTGACTTGTACGTTCAATGCAATCCACTCCTCTTTAAATCTTTGTGCAATTTGACGGCAAAGGCCGTCGGCCCCGCAATGATACCCATGGCATAAAAACCGCTGGCCCACCGCGTGAACAGGGGCATGTAGTTAATGGTCAATGCCAGCCAGGCAAAGAAATAGATATCCACCTCATTGAAACCGGTAATGGACCACAGGGCACTAAAAAACCAACGCACCCACTGATTAAATGTACGTTGCGGCGGTGGCGTGGAGGGATTTTGTTCCAGGCGTTTGCTGGCGTAGTCCTTTAGTGTGTCGTTTTGCATGGCCTGGTACAATGCGATATCAGTAAACAGGCGGTTTGCCACCCACTTCGCGTATGCACTGATCGAAACACCTATAAAGCCAACGAGGGGCAATACCAGGTCCAGTATCCTGCCTGATACATGGTACTGGCGCCAGGCCATAGCCATGAATATACCCGACAAAGTTACTATATCCGACATCTTGTCCGCAAAGTAACCCATGAACGTGGATGCGCCCCTGTAACGAGCCAGTGTGCCATCCATGTTATCCAAAACCAGACCCAAATTGACCAGTACCCCGGCCCAGAACCCGCCCCAATAGGAAGGATAGGCCACCAGCATTGCAATACCAGCCAGTTTTGTAAGTACGCTGGCCGCGGTTATACGGTTACTGGTGATCCATTTTATATCAGCAATGGGTAAAAGGAACAAAATTGTCAATGGACGGGCAAACAACATGGCCCAAAAATCCTTTGACTGGTAGTTCCTAAGCCCTTGCAAGCGTTCCTTCCAGTTTTTGGATTTTGTTTGCGACATAACACCCTTTATAAAAGGCAGAGGCATTGTACCGTACTCGCATAATATTGGCAATATTGCATGAATCCCCCAAATTACCGGACTAAATTCGGGAGTGAAACTTCGCCTTACGGCTCGTTGTCACGGCCTGCGGCCTTAGGTCAGGCATTGCAAGCGGCCTACCTGCTGCGTCGTTGTACCTGTGTATACTCGACGTACCGCTCTGAACCACTTTCATCAACCTTTGTCCTCAAATTTGACGGGTAATTCGGGGGGATCGGCCATTGACCCTGTGACGCATTGGTGGTAACTTTGCAAGGGTTTTGATATACGTGGAGGTAAGCATGGATGATTGTATATTTTGTAAAATTATAAAAGGTGAAATTCCATCCTACAGGTTGTATGAGGATGAGGATTTTGTGGCATTTTTGGATATACGTCCCGTGAACAAGGGGCATTGCCTGCTGATTCCAAAACAACACTACGTGAGGGTCACGGATATGCCGGATGCATTGCTGGCCCGGGAATTGCCACTGGCAAAACGCATTGCCCTGGCCATGATCGAGGCAACGGGTATCCAGGATTTTGACCTGTTGAACACCAACGGTGCGCCTGCAGGCCAGGTTGTGTTTCACCATCATATGCATATCATCCCACGCAGGACAGGGGATGGGCTGACATTTAAAATCGACCCGATCGAATACCAGGAAGGGGAGCAGGAGAAACTGGCTGAAAAAGTACGGAATATACTGAAATGATTACGGATCATGAAATATTGAGGGCCATGTTTTTTGCCTCGGATAAGGCCGGACAGGAACTGGAGGGCGCACATGCCACTGTGTGCATGATGGATGCGGACAAACTGTTCGAGAACCTCATGTCCCTGGCCAGGGGCCGGCAGACCGATCAGCGGGCTGTCAGACGCCTGGCCTCGTATATCGCGGATACCAAGGTGATGAAAGTGGGCCATGTCCGGGATTTCATCATGAAATTGTCGCTCGGGGACCGCCCGGTACACGTAAAACGAACCGTGATGAGCGAGGTCTTTGGGCCTGTGGGATTCAACATCCTGCCATCACTGGACAAGGCCATGGTGGATGTGAGGGATGCTGCCAGGTTGATCCCGTTTTTGGGTTTCGGCGACGAAAACACCTTGTTTGCCCCGGATGTAACCGCTCAGGTGGCGGATGCCTTGGGTTTTCAGGGGGATATTGCATCGGCACCCACAGGCGCCATGCTGGTTGTGGACCGGATGGAGCGCAGACGGGCCATCACTGCATACGATTTCTTCATGGCAGACCCGTACCTGCCTGTGGAAATCAAGGATTTTAGCATGTTGCAGGAATTCCAGCGGTTTTTGCGCAAAAATCCTATCAGTACCCAGATGGCCCAGAAACTGGCGGATTTCTTTGATGCCCCGATCACCGTGGGCGTAAGGGATGTATTGCGGTTCCTGAATGGCTCCAGGCACCCCCACATACCATGGGAAGTCGCCAGAAATATAATCATGGATGCCTTCGAGCGCCACGGTACAACGAATTTCCTGCCGCCAGAGATAAATTACTATACCTATTGGGTCCACCTGGATCCCGATGATGTAAAACGCAGGCTGCACGCAAACCACGCTGCGGCAGAAGCCTTCTCGCGCATGCTGCTCAAGCGACTACCCCTTGAGTGGACCATGCCCTTTACTGACGAGCAACTGACCCGGTTGTCATTGGAATTGCTGGATGCCCACTTTTCCTACCCGGTTTATGACGTGGAACCTTATGCTGGCGTGCTGAGCGTTACAACCCTGAAAACGGCCCTGAGGTTCGCCTTCTTTTTGCCGGTGCACCTGCTGAATATTGACCTGCCGGCCAGGCGTAATCCTGCAAACGAGAGGACCCTTAAGGACGCATCCATGGCACAACGTTTTCTGGAAGGGCTGGATGAGGCACAGCGCGAGGATTTCCTGGTTACGGCCAACCAGTTGCTGTGGGAAACGGATGTACGCGGTGGCGTTTGGGACGGCCACCGTATTCTGCCGTTTCAGCCGATTGAAACGACATTCTACAGTATCCAGGATAAGGCCCAGGCGCTTAAAGACCCTGGTGATGTGGTGTTGGAGGATACCACGTTGGAGGACATGGTGGCCGGCAAGACCGCTGACTACCTGGAAAAATATCCTGACCTGCCCGAAAAACTCCTGGTATTTTTTACCTTGATCTACAGGTACTTCCTGGACACGGATTTCGTGCCGGACCTGCGGCCGGACAAGGCCGGTATGGACCTGTTCGTAAAGGGAATCTGGGGCTACAAGAGCAAGAACCTGGTGATTACAGGAAAACAGAATGGTTCCGAGAAACGGACCGGTGTACTGTTCATTGATAACAAGGACCAGTTCAAACAATTTCAGCGAACAATGGATCGAAACCTGCCGATAGGCCTGGCAAAGTACGCGTTGAGGCTGATAGGACCGTTAATTGAACCTGCGATGCAGCGTTCCATAGGCATATTTACTGCGCATGCGGCGCAGGACCGGTACAAACACTCGCGGTTGGGATCCATCAAGTCCGCGGCTGCATTTGGGGTGCGCTATATCGCCCATGTCACGCGCTCCACCGTGGATGCCACGCTTCAGACCACCCAGGCCGTGGTCGAAGACCTGATCGAGGACACAAGGGACGGTATCCTGCACATCCTGGAATCCCGCAAGCATGACAGGTAAACGACAGGGCGGTGATGAAGAAAAAGTCCAGATCCATCAGGATTCTCAGTAGTACTTTCCACGGTTTTTTCCGGCACAGGGGGCTCCAGAACTCAGCGGTAATCGCATATTTCGCCAGCCTTTCGATCATCCCGTTTTTCATGTTGTTGGTGGCGGTCACGGGCATGATTTTTCATGCATTGGGTCCTCATTACGGCAGCCAGAAGGACCTGCTGGACATGATCCACCGAGCATTGCAGGATTTTTCCCCGAGGATTTCGTCCCAGGTGATGGCCCGCCTGAAAAGTGTACTCCAGGCCCGCAATACGATCGGCCTGGTGGGTTTTGGCTTCCTGTTTTTTTCTGCCGGCCTGGTATTCGAGGCCTTGGAGTCGTCCCTGCGAACGATATTTAACCCGGACAAAAAGCGCCATTTTTTGTTTTCGCGCCTGTTGTTTTTTCTGTTCTTTGCCGGCCTGGGGTTCCTGGTGGTCGTGATATATTTCCTGGTGCTCGTGACCAAGCCCTGGCTGCATGCGTTCGGCCAGGGTTCGTTGCTGGATATGCTTGCACGCTACAGGCTGCTCGATTTTGGCGTCAGTCTGCTGCTATTGGGGGGCGGCTTCATCGTGCTGGTATCGCATTTTTCGTTCACCAGGCTGAGGGTGCAGGCACTTGCATTGGGCGGCCTGCTGTTTTTCCTGTTGTTTGAACTGGCTCGTTTCGTGTTTTCGTACTACATTGAACATTTTGCCCGTTTCGACTGGGTTTATGGCTCCCTGGCCACGGTCATGATCGGTGCCATCTGGATATATTACAGCGCCATGGTCTTTTTGTTCTGCGCGGAATTCACCAGGGCCTTGCACGAGACGTACAGGCCCAAAACGTGATCTATCGGCAAGAACCAAAACGTTTTAGTACCAACTTAACCGCGGGCCGTTTTGAAAAGGGAGCGTTTATGCGGGGTTCAACACGCCAGGCCTGGGTTACTATTTCTTGAACAACTCTTCGAGTCGCTTTTTTGCGTCGTCGGAGGTGTCAGGGATACCCGGCTTGCTGGACGCACCGAACAGGGACTCCAGTTTCTTTCTGGCATCCTCGATTTCACCTTCGTCGGTTTCCTCCACCGGCCGGAATTCGAAGGATGTGCAGAAATTCGGTGCCTCGCGGTCCCTGACGAATTCGGAACGGTCCAGTTCGCACTCGTTATGTACGTTTGGATTCCAGTATTTACAATTATAGCAGCAATGCAGCCAGGCCCCGCAGTTGGGACAGGTGTCAAGCCTCTGGATCTTGACCTCGAAGACCAATTCCTCCTTGCACTTGTAGCAACGGTAAGTCGGTGTTTCGACCTTTTCGTACAACATGGCCCACCTCCAGACGCAAATTTATCGTTTTTTTGCGTTTTGTTCAAGTGGAATGAGGTCCAGGATTGTGCTAAATTAGCCTGGGAGGTGGTGATGTTCAAAAAATCCGTACACATGCTGGGAATTGGAGGCTCGGCCATGTCAGGCCTGGCCTGCCTGTTGAGTAACAAAAAGTGGAAGGTTACGGGCTCCGACAGCGCCATGCCCTATCCACCGGCCAGCGACATCCTGGCGAAATGCGATATCCGGGTGATGGCCCCCTACGGGCCTCAAAACCTGCCAAAACACTTGTCCTACTGCGTGGTTGGCAACGTGATCCGCAAGACGAATCCCGAGGCCGTGGCCGCGCAGGAATCCGGTGTCAAACTGTGGTCCATGCCTCAGGCCCTGTGGGAATGGTTCATGAAGAAAAAAAAGCGGATCGTGGTGGCTGGTACGCACGGAAAAACCACGACCACCGGGATGTTGACCTTCCTGTTGGACCGCATGGGACTGGACCCCGGGGCACTGGTTGGCGGCGTCATGCGCAATTACAACACGAATTTTCGCTATGGACAGGGCGAGTACTTTGTGGTCGAGGGTGATGAATACGATACCGCATATTTTGACAAACAGCCCAAGTTCATGCATTACAAGCCGGATTTTCTGGTTTTAACGAACATCGAGTACGACCACGCCGATATATTTCCCGACCTGGACACGATCCTGGGGTGGTTCGAGAAACTGGTGGCCGGTGTGCCTGAAAACGGCGTGATCATTGCGCCGGCACAGGATGCGAATGTGGCAAGGGTCCTGGGGGCAGCCAAGGCCAGGGTGGTCACCTACGGGCTTGAAACAGGCGACGTGACACCTGATTACCCCACGTACACCCGGGAGGGCACCCGGTTCATCATGACCAGGGACGGGTGGTCCATAGGCGAATTCGGGACTTCGCTGTTCGGGCGGCACAACCTGCACAACACCACGGCCGTGATGGCCCTGCTGACCGAACTGGACATGTACCACGATGCACTGCCACAGGCCTTGCTGGAATACCAGGGCATCAGGCGGCGCCAGGAGTACATCGGCAAATGCAATGGCGCACCGGTGTATGACGATTTTGCACACCATCCCACCGCGGTCGCGGAAACCATACTGGCATTTAGACAGGCCTTTCCGGACAAGCGGATAATCGCATTGTTTGAGGCGGAATCAAACACCAGCAGGCGCAAGGTCTTTCAGGACGAGTTCGTACAGGCGTTTGCACATGCCGACGAGGCCTGCTTTATCCCCGCGCTGAAGAAATCGGATAACCTCCCCCCGCAGCAGCGGCTTGACATCGACCGGATGGTACGGGAGATCCAGGCGACAGGTACGAAATCGGCCTTGTTTCCCGATGTCCAGGCCCTGGCCGATTATGTAAAGAATGTTGCGGACGAACGCACACTCGTGCTGTTGATGTCCGGACGGGATTTCAGGGGCATCCAGGACTTGCTGGTAACAAAAAAGGACAAAAACCCGGAATAAATCTGCTGCCACACGTGTTTTTCAAAACAGGAAGGCTGATGCGATGGGCATAAAATTGTTCAGAAAAAGGCGCTTCGAACGGGAGATGCTGGTACACATGGATGCGTTGTACCGGTTTGCCCTGTCATTGTGTGGCGATCCCACCCAGGCCGAAGACCTGGTGCAGGAGACCTTCATGAAGGCGTTTCGGGCGTATGACCATTATAAGGCGGGAACAAATGCCAAGGCATGGCTTATGACGATCCTGCGCAATACCTTTTTGAATACAAAAAGGGGTACGGGCAGACCAGGATTTTTCAACCACCTTGAACTGGACGGATTTGAAGGTAAGGCCAATACGGAAAAGGAGGCTGGAATCAGGCTGGACGCTGAGTCCGCCATGGAGGCGCTGAACTGCCTGCCCGAGGACTTTCGCACGCCCATTGTGCTGTGCGATGTGGAGGACCTCAGTTACCAGGAGATCGCAAGGATAATGGATTGTCCTGTGGGTACGGTGATGTCCAGGCTGTATCGCGGTCGCAGGATGTTGCGTAAGGCCCTTGCGGGCCAGGCACAGGTGATTGATTTTAAACAGGCAAAAGACAAGGTGCATCATGAAGTGTGAAGAGGTCAGGCGGTCCATGGACCTTTATCTGGACGGGGAATTCGGTCCCCAGGAAAAAGCGCTTATGGAACAGCACCTGGGCGAATGTCCTGCTTGTCGATCTTTTGCAGATCAGCAATACCAGGTCAAACAAACCATAAAAACCGCGTTTACAAATATACATGCCCCGTTTCGCCTGGAACTGGCTGTGCACCAGGGTTTGGCGCAACAGGCCGGTCAGAGGATTTGGCGACTGGGCATGGCATTTGCTGCAATGTTTCTTTTGGGCATGATACTGTGGCTGTTTTTGCCGCAGGTAATGCATCCGACAAGGCCCCAAATCGTCCAGGCCGATCCAACAGGACAGGCCATGCCAATACCACCCCCTGTCAGTACAGGTCGCAGGCAATTCCTGCGGCCTGTACCCCAGCCTTTGGAACCGGTCAATTACACGCCGTAGAAAATTTATCTGGATATTTAGAGGTATAAATATCCATCACCTGGATAAAAAACAAAGAAAACGTTGACACGTCACACGAGCGGAATATTTTAGAATCGTCGGAGGCTTGACCCTGCCGTCCTCAATTCGCCCGTCAGATTACCAGGACCCGTGTGACCCGTGTGACCCGTGCGACCCGTGTGATCCATGGGACCCATGCGACCCGTGCGACCCGTGCGACCCGTGTGACCCGTGTGACCCGTGTGACCCGTGTGACCCGTGTGATCCGTGTGAGGCATGGGATGCATGTGAGCAGTGTTGCTCCACACCAAAATCATGTGCTGCATCATGGTGCGCCGTTGTGTGGTCACTGGCCAAGGCATCGCCCGCTGTCCCGGCCATTAACAGAAACGTCCCAATCTTTGCGGCCTGAGAACGGGTAATTTTGCCCTCTTCACTTTGAAGAAAGGCAGTTACCTTTTTCTTAATCTCCGGTAATTTTTTCTTTGCCATATACGCCTCCGGCAAGTTTGCTCATTTTTATTATCCATAAAACATTTGTCTTAGTCAAGATCTTTACCCAAATTACCTGTCAAATTTGAGGACAAAGGGTGCGGAAAGTGGTGTAAAGATCATGGGTTGAGCCTGTTTAATAGCCCAATTTCTGTAAAACCCTGATTAATACATCCGAGATCATCTTTTCTTCCGGTGTCAGGTCAGGGCGTTGGTCCGTAAAGGTCTGCCATCCGGTATGAACACCCAGGGACTCGGCAATATCAATGAGTTTTTCGACCTCCGCGTCCTCCAATGGCTTCGGAGTGCCCATTTGCATGGCCCTCCAGGTGATTTCAGCAGTGTGTTCCAGGCTTTCCAGGCGGTTGTAAGCCTGAAATACGTCCTTGCCCACGGTCAGGGAACCGTGCCTGGCAAGCATCACGGCGTCGTGTTCCACGATGTATTTTTCAATGGCCTTGGACAGGTCTGGACTGCCTGGTGTGGCGTAGGGTGCCGTGGGCACAATCCCGTATTGCAGGATGTCCTCTGCGATCAGGCATTGGGACAGGGAAACGCCCATAACAGTAAGGGCTACCGCGGTTTTGGGGTGCGCATGGACCACGGCCTTAATGTCAGGCCTTAACTTATAGGCTGTAAGGTGCATACGAATCTCGGACGTTGGTATGCCCCGGCCTTTGACCGGCTTACCGTCCTCCAGATCCACCACCAACAGGTCGGAAGGATGCAACCAACCTTTGTTGACACCCGAAGGGGTTACCAGGACCCTGTTTTTATTCAATTTTATACTGATATTGCCGTCTATGCCGGATATATAACCGCGTTCGTGCATTCTGCGGCCTACGGCACAGACCCAATCCCTGGCCTCGGTTTCGTTAATCACTTGCCGCCCCCCGCATGCAGCCTCAACTCCTCGGTCAACTTGATGTCCGCCCGCCATTTTCCGTCCTCTTTACGAAACGCAAGAATTTTGGGCTTGCCATTGCCGCAATCCAGGCTCAGGTAGGCCTGCCCTTTTTGTATTTTTTGCTGTTGTATGACCGAGCATTGCGTTAGTATGCGGAGTGGTACGGACGGCTGCTGGTCAGCACCAAAATCCGTTTTTTGCAATTCTATCAAGGCCTTTACGAAGGGTTTGCTTTGTTTTGTAAAGTAGTCGGCAAAGGTGTCGTAATGGCCTTTCATTGCGGCCTTTTGCATGGCCAGGTACACCTGGGTTGGTGATTTTGAACACCCCGATGCAAGGCCAAGCAACAGCAAAACGCCTGTAAGTGTAAATGCTTTATTTTTCAATACCTTACCTTTCGCAAAGGGGTAAACAAGGCACTGGATAGCACGACATCCAGGCAGTATGACCATCCACGGCGTTCCAACGCCAGGCTGTAATTCGGCCTGTGACCGGAAAACAGGGTGACATGGTCAGGGTGTTTGGACGTGTACGGTACTATGTGTATATCCTGCATCGAGAATACTTTTAACAGGGACTTAACGAATAAACCAGACTCCCTGGACAGGCCTTGTTGGGCCTGGTATTTAAGATTGTTTATTACATCCTTTGAAGTTGCTGTCATACACGTCTGGTTAAGGCCCCGGAATTGCAAAAACCAGTTGTCCGGACCCTTGATACAACCTGCACCCTGAAGCAAAAACGACAACGTAATAATAAAAAGGATACGTCTCATCAACCGGTGCGAGAGGGGGGACTTGAACCCCCACAGCATTTCTGCCACAAGCACCTCAAGCTTGCGTGTCTACCTATTCCACCACTCTCGCGGTTCTTCCAAAGTCCCATAAATCCTACATAGGGGAGGTTCGTTTGTCAAGATCCAGGGAGTTGCATTACATCCACGGCCAACGGTTACGGCCACGGCCCCGAGCGGCGGGCGCCAGGACGCAGGGCGGGCTAACGCATGGGCCCTCCCCCGCCGGCACGCCGAGCCAAATCCAGGTCCGGGGACAGACCTGTTCCACCACCAAAGGTCTGTGGGGTTAAACCCCGCGCGC
>WGCQ01000128.1 GCA_015493765.1 Deltaproteobacteria bacterium | reverse complement strand
GTGCAATACATTATCCAGGGTTACAATTAAATAGGTATCTTCAATCTTTCTGATCGCAAGTTTTTTATTCAACCTGAATAGTCTGTTCCCATTCATAAGGGTATAATAATCCCTTGCATCGACCACGTCAAGAAATAGAGTGGTTCCCCAAATTACCTGACTAAATTCGGCAGTCGGGCGCCGAAAGCGGCCCATCTACGTTGTATTTTTACGGGCAGCCCAAATTACCTGCCAAATTTGAGGACAAAGGACGCCGAAAGCGGTTCAGATACGCGGAGTTAAGCCTATTTGAGCACAGGCGTACTAGCGGTACGTCGCATCAAATGGGTGCAAACGACAAAGTAGATGGACCGCTTGCGGTGTACGACTCCCGAATTTAGTCAGGTAATTTGGGGGCAGTTCGTGCCCTTGTCCAATCATGGAATCCATGGTAAACTACCAGTGTCATTACATTAGGAGGCACAAGATGCTGAAAAAAATCCTGGTTTTTGTACTAATGATAGCGGGTGCAGGATTGGTATCCTGTTCAAAGGATTACTGCGGCGAACTGGCCAAACAGGCCTGCAAAAAGGCCCCGGATACCAAGGCATGCCAGCAGGCAAAAACCTTGACCAACAAGACCACGTGCAAGGCCTTTCTGGCTAACGTGGACAAATACATCAAGGAGACAAACCTGAAGGTAACCAGTCCGCCCCTGAAACCACCGGCAACACCCAAAAAGGTTGCGCAAAAACCTGCAAAGACCGAAAAGGCGGCAAATACCGCTGACAAGACAAAAGTGCATGACGCTGCCGCTGCCAATACGGCAAAGGACGTGGCGAAATCGGCAAATGCCCCTGCGGCAAAAGCGGCTGCGCCGGCAAAAAACGCAAAAGACGCAAATAACAGCCCCAAGGCAGGCAAAGCGGCAAAAGCAGCCCCCTCAGCGCCAAAGACAAAGGCGGCTCCCAACAAGAAATCGAAGTGAAACAGGCAATAGTTGTTTCCTGTGCAATCCTGTTGTCCCTGGGCTGCCACAAGGAGTCCCGGGCTGGTAGAGGGTCCCGCTTTGCCCTGACACTGTCAGAGCCTGTCACCATTGATCCGACATTCGTCAGCGACGAGGCAGGTGCTGTGGTTTGCCAGAACATATTCGAAGGGCTTTTGAACAACCCACCGGATAACGGCCCCATGCGCCCGGGTGTTGCAGCCAGGTACACAGTAACAAGGGATGGGCTCAGGTACACATTCTTTTTGCGACATGACGCGAAATGGTCTGATGGTTCACGGGTTACATCAGCGGACTTTATTTTTGCTTATAAAAGGCTACTGTCGCCCCGTAGTGGGGCCCCACAAACCGAAATGTTCTATATCATAAAGGGGGCGCATGATTACAACACGGGCAAAACCAAGATTTTCGACAAAGTAGGTATAAGGGCGGACGGCCCCTACAAACTCATATTTGACCTGCGGGCTCCGGCCCCGTATTTTCCCCGCATGTTGGGGTACGCAGCCTTTGCCCCGCTACCACGGAAAATTGTCAGCAAATGGGGCAGGCAGTGGACCAGGCCGGTGCATATCGTAACCAATGGGCCTTACATGCTTAAAACATACAGGCCGCAGGACAGGATCATGCTGCAAAAAAGCCCCTGGTACTGGAACAAAGACAAGGTTCACATGGACCGGGTCGTATTTTACTTTATAAATGACCCGCAGTTGGCATACCAGTGGTTCCGCAGCGGGAGGATCCAGTGGATGAAGGGCAGCCTGAGCGCATCCATGATACACAAATTGCGCAGGGACAAGGACCCTCAATTGCACATAGACCCGTACCTGTGTACGTATTACCTGGCACCAAACCTGACAAAAGGGCCTTTACAGGATGCGGGGCTGCGTCGTGCCATATCCATGGCTATTGACCGTAGCGGTTTTGCCACAATATTCGGGGGCTCCCAGGAGGGGGCCAGGCACTTCGTACCAACAGCCATCCGCATGGTTTCCGGCTACACACCACCTTCGGACTTAATGCGATTCGACCCCGTGGCTGCCAGGCGCTTGTACGATAACTATCTGAAGCGCAAAGGCAAACAGCCCCAAATCACGCTGCTGTTCAACACGGGCGGACCAAATGCAATGGCCGCCCAGTACGTGGCCCAGCAAATCAAGCGGCACCTCAATCTGAAAATCAAGTTGGAGGTAACGGACTGGAAAACCCTGATCAGCAGGGTCAGGCACCGGGACTTTATACTGGCACGGGCTTCATGGTGTGCGGATTACCCTGACCCGCAGAATTTTCTGGCCATATTGGAATCGGACAGCCCCAATAATTATCCGGCTTACAAAAATCCGGCCTATGACCAACTGGTACAAAAGGCGATTCTTACCGCGGATGCCGGGCAACGCAATCGGTTGTTCCAACAGGCCGAGTCCATAATGCTAAAGGATACTGCGGTCATACCCTTGTTCTTTTATAACCGCATATACATGCTTTCCCGCAAGGTCCATGGATTTATGCCTAACATCATGGACCGCCACCCCATCATGTACTTATATTACTAATCCTGTCGCATCACCTGTTCGGCACGCATGATTGGGCCAATAATGCCGGGAAGCCTGGAGTCCATGGAATCCAGGTTCACGCGAATTTGGCAGTCCCCGTTGCGTAGTTTCCCGTATGCCTCCAGGATAATTGCCATATTTTCACCTGGTCGTCCCGGTATCGCTTGAAACGCCCTGTCGGCGTATTCCATGAATTTCAGGCCTGCATTATGGAACTCCTGTTCAAAATACACTTCCATGACCATTGCGTCTATTACCTCCTCAAACTCCCGGCTGAGCCTGGCATTTGGCACACCGGGAACCACGGGCCTGTCCATTGATTTCAAAAAGATGATGTAGTCAACAAGGGTTTCAAATGGTTTGACATGCTCGATGTTGTACACCGGGAGTTGCAGGAACTGGTTCTTGTCCAACTGCAACAGGTTACCGTTATGCTTGATCCTGTTTTTCATATAAAAATCACACAAACCCGAATTACATAGTGCAGTCACGTACTTCAGGCTGATCCTGCCCGTTTTCAGGAAAAACAGGTTCCTTGACCCATAAAAAGGCCCGGTGGTGTATGTAAATTTTCCCCTGCGCGTCCTTGCTGTCCAGACGACTTTTTCACCTGCCCGGAAGAATCCTTCATCCCTTGGCCACCACAGGTCAAACCACCTGGCCTTGCCTTGTCGGACCTCCCGCCTTCCTTTCAACTGGCGCATGTAATTGCTCAACCTGGCATGCATACCGGGCAAATCGGCAATGTCAGTACCAAACGTCTTTTTTGAGATATAAAAGATGTATTTACCGCTCTCAGGGGTATAGTACCTGTCCGTATGCGTGTGAAAATTCTTTATGTGCCTCCTTTCTTCCGCACTGAATTGCCCCAGTTCATTACCACTAATGATAAAGGCCTTGTCCGGCCCCCCAATAATACCTTGTATAATTTCACCGGCCTCGAATTCGAAATTCCTGTGCTGGAATATAACATCAAGCAGGCTATCGTGTTGTGAAAAACTCAGGTTACGGTTTTCATCGTAGTCCCCGGGTATGACCTTTTCCAGGAACTGAAAACGATTGTTCATTATTGCCTGTTTCAGATGGGCAATCGGCATTTTATCAAACCTGTGGTAAAGGGTTTTGCGCGCATTGGTCCTGTTGTTTTTATGCAACAGGAAAACCATGGTCTGTTGTCCTGTATTTTCAAAAATCATGTTTGGCCCGAAATCCAGGACCAACCTGATGTCCGCCTGTTCATATATCTTTTTTCTCATCCTGGATGCGGAATCGGAATTCATCCACTGATTCTTGGCGATAAAACACAAAATTCCATCGTTTCCCAACAAATCCAAAGCCCTGCACGTAAAAATATGCCAGATATCCGTCTTGCCCTGATAGCAAGGGTCGTGCCTGACCCCGTCAAAAGCCTGCCTGTTTTCATATTCCATGATATAAGGCGGATTGCCGATTACCACATCGAATTTATGGCCACCGAACAGGACACCGTTTTGCCTGCCCCGGTCAGCATTCCGCTGGAATCCTGTCAATGTATTTGCGGCCACGAAATGGGAGCCGAGGCGTGGCAATGGTTCCAGCCCCCTGTTGGGTCGGCTATCATCGATATGTGCATCCCTGACCAGGCTCAACAGGACACGCATCCTGGTCAGCCACACGGCAAACGGATTGATGTCCACGCCAAACAGTGAGTTTTGGATAACCTCCAATTTTTGCACATATTCTACGCCCGCAGCACCCGGCCCCTCTTTCCGTGCCCCGTCCGCATCCGACATGCGGCCTTGCCCGCGTTCCTTACAGGTGCCGCATTCGGGGTCAAGCCTCTGCCGGGCAGTGACAATTGCATCCAGCACCCCCAGGACAAAGGCCCCGGAACCACAAGCCGGGTCCAGGACCCTTATCCTCTCCAGGGCAGTCATAAGTGCCCTTTTTTCCCGGGGTGAAAACGTGGGGGCCTGGGTCAACACATTGAAAACCGGTCGGATACGCACAGGTTTTATGCCTGTACGGTTATGCAAATAATGCGTCAGGCTTTCCACCGCCATGTAGTCAACGACCCAGCGTGGCGTGTAAAAACTGCCTGTTATCCTGCGTCCGTTTTTACCGTTGACCAGGACCATTTCTGCCAGCAATCGTTCAAAGGCCATCCCCGGCGTTTCCGGGCCTATGGCGAGTGTCACGTCAACCACGGAATCCTCGTCCAGTGTGAACGGATATTTCTCGAGTTCCCGGAAAAAATCGAAAAACCACTCATCCGGTACGATCAGGGTATCCGCGGAGGCCGACAGGCCGCTGGTTTTATCGGGCTCAAACCAGTCCCCGGGCCCAGGGTCAAACAGTCCGGTGTCCAGAAACGGTACGGATTCGCATCCCTTTGGCAGATTATCCGGCCGTTTGTGCGTGGGGCGGTTGAAGACCTGGAAAAATAATCGTTCCAGGACGTTGTGGTAATACCCGGCATGGCTTTTCACGGCATGCGATGACAGCAAGGCATCCGGCAACACGGGGATACCTTGCTGTGACCGCCTGGCTTTTAAAAACCAGGTGAACAGGGTCCTTCCGACCAGGCGCAAGGCAAAGTCCCGGTGGGCGTCGATGTTTCCCACGGGCACGTTCGGCAGCCTCAACAGTCCTGCCTTGGCTGGCCCTCCCACCAGCCTGAGGAAGTGGCGCAAAAGTGCCCCATAAAATGCGTTGTGCAGCGCCTCCACGCTGAAGGCATCCCGGATGTCTGCAAAAGAGGCCTTTCTGCCGGCCAGACGGCTCAGCCTTTCGAGCAGGAAGTCCGAACGCTCCCCTTGGTCCGGCAAACAGAAGCAAATTTGCGGTTCTGTCCAGGTCGGATTCCCCTTCCAATGCGGCGCCTTCAGCCCGGTGACAAAGGCAAGCCCCCACTTGCTGCCCCGCTCAAATACGACCACGGCGTCGTCATCACCCGGCAATGAGCGCATCACCTCCCTGTCCTGCCGGGCCGGGGCACCATCGGACAAAACCACGTGATACAACCCGATGCGATGGTGGTCAATGGTGGTAAAATTGCCATATTTGTGAACGGATTGTGAGCCATCGTCAGTTTCAATTTGTATCGGCTGTGGGTGGTTTGGCATCCGGGTTACGCCAAAAATTTCACCCATGGCCCGTATCAAATCCCCCGGGACGAACGGGGCGCCGAATATACCTTGTAATGATGCCTTATTCACGATTTTTACCGGACTCACCGTGTTCAATTATAGCACGGTGCAAGGATTTCGGAGGAGCAGAAGTTTTTTTGTATTGCAAACACGAAGGGCGTATAATTAGTCATGGACCTGGTTTCGGCAGTGGATCAATACGTCTTTTACCTTTACACCCAGCGCAGACTGGCCAAGAACACGGTCAACTCATATTCGAGCGACCTGGGCAGGTTTGCCCGGTTTATCGGTGATTCCAGGCATGCCTGCGACGTTACGCGCAAGGATGTGGAGGCGTTCATGGCGTTTTTGACCGACCAGGGACTTTCCAGCAGGTCGCTGGCCAGAAACGTGGCCTGCATCCGGGGGCTGTTTCGTTTTCTGAAAGAGCACAACCTGTGCCAGGCGGACCCGGTGGCTGACCTGGCCGCGCCCTCGTTTTCCCGCCCCCTGCCCGTGGTCATGTCCCAGGAAGACGTGGAAAAACTGCTCGATGCATGCCCCATGGACACGCCCGAAGGACTGCGCGACAGGGCCATACTGGAATTGCTGTACGGCTCCGGCCTGCGGATTTCCGAGGCGCTGAACCTGGGCATGGCCGACGTGGACCAGGAGGAGGGGATATGCATGGTACGCGGTAAGGGGGACAAGCAGCGGGTCGTGCCCATAGGCGAATGTGCGTTGGATGCCTTGCGGGTGTACCTGCAAAAGGGCCGGCCAGCCCTGTTGAAGGGACGTATTTTGACCCGTGTCAAAGGCCCCCGCAATCCCTTGTTCGTGACCCGTCGAGGTACTGTAATCAGCCGACAGGGGCTATTCAAGAACCTGAAAAAATATGCGGCCGCCGCCGGGCTTGACCCCAGGATATCGCCGCACAAGCTCAGGCATTCGTTCGCCACCCACATGATAGAAAACGGCGCGGACCTGCGCACGGTTCAGTCCCTGCTGGGGCACGAGGACATATCCACCACCGAGGTATATACACACGTATCACAAAAACACCTGCACGAGGCCTTTACAAAAAGCCACCCCAGGGCAAAGGAATAGACACTCGTAATGTGGCCGGAAACAAAACAGGAACTGGTCGCCATACAAAACAGGCTTGGCCGGGCCGCCTTTACCGAGTGGCTTCCCGCGGGCGAATACACGATCGGTGGGTGTTTCGTTTGCTTCGAGCGATTCAAGTCCGGTACAGGCGACAAAGGGGACCCGGGCTGGGCCGCGGCCGTGGTGATGCGGGAAAATGCGGTGATCGATTACCGTATCGTCCGGGGACAGGCCGGCGGGCCTTACCAGCCCGGGCTGCTGGCGCTGCGGGAGGCACGTTTACTGTTCGATGCGGTGTCGGGACTTGCACGAACACCGGATGTGTTGATGGTGAACGCAACGGGCAGGGACCACCCCAGGCGAGCGGGCATGGCCTTGCACATCGGTGCGGTCCTGGACATCCCCACGATCGGCGTCACCAGGAGGCCGCTTGTGGCACTGGGGGAGCAGCCTGGCATGCAGAGGGGCACAACCGCGCCACTGCGTATCAAGGACGAGGTCGTTGCCGCATGGGTCAGGACCAGGGCCAACGCACACCCGGTTATCGCACACCCGGCATGGCGAACTTCCCTGGACACCGCAGTGAACCTGGTATTAACATGGTCATGGGACTCGCTCACGCCGGAACCGCTCCGCATGGCAAGGATGCTGGCCAGGAAAACCAGGGCCGGAATTGATCTGAATCAGGCATCCTATGCAATCCTGAACAATCTTGATTAAAGTACAAAAATAAATGTGTTTGTGTGCTTTTTTATCTTGACATATCCATTTGTTCTTGAAACACTTGAACACCCCTTTGGTATGGGGGATTGGTAAAGTTTGATTTTATCTTTTTCTGGAGGTGCAGAATGTCTTCGTACGTGGACAGCCTGATGGCACAGGTCAAGGAGAAGAATCCGGGTCAGCCCGAATTCCATCAGGCGGTACAGGAGGTGCTGGAGTCCTTGTCGCTGGTATTGGACAAGCATCCTGAGTACCGCAATGCCAAGATCCTGGAACGGATGGTGGAACCGGAACGGGTCATCATGTTCCGGGTACCGTGGATGGACGACCAGGGGGAAATTCAGATCAACCGGGGCTATCGGATCGAAATGAACAGCGCTATCGGCCCTTACAAGGGTGGTCTGCGTTTTCACCCTTCCGTGAACCTCAGCATCCTGAAGTTCCTGGCCTTTGAACAGGTATTCAAAAACAGCCTGACCACCCTGCCCATGGGTGGCGGCAAGGGCGGTTCGGATTTTGACCCCAAGGGCAAGAGCGACAACGAAGTAATGCGTTTTTGCCAGAGTTTCATGTCCGAACTGTACAGGCATATAGGACCCAATACCGACGTACCGGCAGGCGACATCGGTGTGGGCGGCCGTGAAATCGGTTTCCTGTTCGGCCAGTACAAAAAACTGCGTAACGAATTTACCGGCGTGCTGACCGGTAAGGGCCTGAACTGGGGCGGCTCCCTGATTCGTCCCGAGGCGACCGGCTATGGCGCGGTGTACTTTGCGGCAGAGATGCTGGCGACCCGTGGCGAAACCCTGGAAGGCAAGACCTGCCTGGTTTCCGGCGCTGGCAACGTGGCCCAGTACACGATCGAAAAACTGATCCAGTTGGGCGCAAAGGTCGTCACGTTCTCGGACTCGAACGGTTATATCTATGATCCCGAGGGCGTAACCAAGGAAAAACTGGCCTGGTTGATGGAACTGAAGAACGTCCGTCGCGGCAGGGTCAAGGAATACGCGGAAAAATTCAAGGAAGCCACCTACACGCCCGTGGACCCGTCCCTGGATTACAACCCGCTGTGGGACCACAAGGCTCAGTGCGCATTCCCGAGTGCAACACAGAACGAGATCAACGGCAAGGATGCACAGCACCTGCTGAACAACGGTGTCTATGTGGTCACGGAAGGCGCCAACATGCCTACGACCCTGGATGGCGTGAACCTGTTCCTGGAACACAAGATCCTGTACTCGCCTGGTAAGGCATCCAATGCCGGTGGCGTGGCGGTTTCCGGTCTGGAGATGTCCCAGAACAGCATGCGCTACGGCTGGACCCGGGACGAGGTGGACAACAGGCTGCGCATGATCATGCAGGCAATCCACAAATCCTGTGTTGATGCCTCCGAGCGCTATGGCACACCTGGCAACTACGTGAACGGCGCCAACATCGCCGGCTTCCTGAAGGTTGCCAACGCCATGATGGACCAGGGCCTGGTGTAATCAGCCCACGATTTCTTCCCTGATTTTTCATTCGATAGATTTTCTTTTTTGCTTTCTGACAGTTGTAAATCCCTGTCTTGTGGATGTTACCACTTTGGAATGTAAACTTTTTTGGGCGCAGCCTGGGCAGGCCTTGGTTTTGTGACACTTTTTTTCTTGATGTGACGTACCCGTTGTGTCCTGAAACGGGGCCTGTGTCTCCTGTATCGTTTGCGTTTGGCCTTTTTTGCCGGAACTGGTACGGGCTGTATGCCGCGGCGATGTGTAATGCCCGGAAACCCGGAATCGATCGCCCTGGTCTTTGCAATTATATGTATCCGTGGTGCGATGCGGTGGGAATCAGTGGCCTTTTTGTGCGAACGAGGCCAGAACACGATAACCGCGGCTATCAGCAGCCCTGCCCCGATAATCCCCAGCATTTTCCACATCCCTTTCTTGGCCGGTTCCCTGTAATCAAAGGCCACGTTATGCGCAGTTGATACCTGTGCCACCTTGTTTGACAGGTCCGTGGTATTAAACGGGGTCAAGGCCTTCGTGTCTCTGGGGGTCATTAGCGCACCGTTTTCCCCGGAATACTCCCCCGTCTCAAAGCGCAACTGTTTCAGCCTGCTGATGACTTCGGTGGCGGACTGCGGCCGTTTGGATGGTTTCCTTTCTATTAACTGGAACACCAGGGATTCAAGTCCCTTGGGCAGCCTCGCGCGTACTTCTTTCGGAAAGGGCGGGGCATTTTCCCGCAGGTGTGCCACTGCTGATGCCAGGGCGGTTTCACGTTTAAAAGGCCGTATTCCGGAAAGCATTTCATACACGATCAGCCCCATGCTGTACAGGTCGCTGCGTGCATCTATGTCGGATTTTCCCAGGACCTGCTCCGGGCTCATGTATTCTGGTGTACCAGGGGTATGACCGTCCATTGTCAAAGGCCGGTTGGAGTCCTCCTGCTGCAACAGTTTGGCCACGCCGAAGTCCATGATCTTGATGAAATCCTCATCGTTGATATGCCTGACAAGGATATTATCCGGTTTCAGGTCACGGTGCAGCAATTTTTTATTATGCGCGTACTCCATGGCCTTTGCCAGTTGTAAAAACAGTACTGCGACCTGGAAAGGAGGCATTTGCGGCTGACGTTTCATCATGTCCCGCAGGCTCTCCCCGTCCACGTATTCCATGAGGATGAATTGCTGACCGGTCGGGGTTTCACCGAAGTCATACACCTTCACGATATTCGGGTGGTCCATTTTGGACGCCAATAACGCCTCACGCTGAAAACGCCTCAACGCCTCCCTGTTTTCGACCAGTGTACGTTTTATCACCTTTACAGCAAAACGCTTATCGAACAGTTTGTGCCTGGCCTCATAGACGTTACCCATGCCGCCTATACCCACCAGCCGGGTTACCTGGTAGCGTTCCATCAGGACCTTGCCGATCAGACCGTCCGGATCAGCATGCAATTCGACATACTCATCCTCCGTGATTGTCCTTGATGAACAGACAGGGCAAATCAATTCTTCAGTTTTGGCGTTACACTCCGGACAAATCCGCATTCAATTAACTCCATCTGCCGGCCGATCTTTGCCGATCAATTCCCTTGTACTATACCATATCCTGTATGGGTTGATAAATTTTATGATGAGGAATCTTCGATGCAAAGATTTTTGAAAATTACATTATCTATCAGAAGGTTATAACAGTATGGTCGAAATAGTTCATTCTGGGGCAGCCTGGCAGTGGCCGTTGACCGTGGCCGTGACCGTTGACCGAGTCCGAGGCCGTGGCCGGGGCCGGGGCAGGGGGCTTCCGGTTACAACGGAAGTTTCCAGAAAGGCCCGCAGGGCCGTCCCGCAGCAGCCGCAGGCTGCGTCCCGAAACCCGAAACCCGAAGCCAGAATTCAGTGGCCGTTGGCCGAGTCCGTGACCGTTGGCTGTGGCCGAGTCCGTGACCGAGACCGTGGAGCGCAGGTGGCCTCGCCTGCCTGTACCGCGGGCGTCTCGCCTGCCTTTGGTTG
>WGCQ01000127.1 GCA_015493765.1 Deltaproteobacteria bacterium | reverse complement strand
TGCTCCTTGTCGTAGTCGCACATTTTTCAACCGAAACTCATACATATGATAGCACAAAACCAAAATTATTGAACTAATTTTCTGACCGAAGTCTCCCGTGGGAACGCTGGCTGCCCGAGTCCGGTATAAAAAACCCACTTTAATGCAAACCGCCTCAAGGCAGAATTTCCAGCCATTTTATCGTATCAGAAACTGCCTTCCATGGGTCACCGGGACGATAGCCAAGTTCCCTTTTCGCCTTTTCACTGCTGTAAAACAGTTTTCTGATCGCACCTTGCGCCATATCCACGGTTAACGGAGGTATCCTCTTTGCCGCGTTACATACCGTTTCACAGGCCCGTGCTGCTGCCAGAATCACCGGCGCCGGTACGGTAACCAAACCGGCCCTTTTCCCAAGCAAATTCAGGATCCCTGAAAACAGTTCCTTATAGGTCAAATTGAGGCCACCAAGTATATAACAATTGCCCTTTCGTCCGTTTACCGCAGCCTGTAGCAAACCCCTGGCTACCGACCTGACATCCACGATATTTGTTCCGCCGGGTGGGCATATCATCAGGCCACGGACATGCGAAAGCCCTTTTACATAACTTGCGGCATTCATGTTTACATCGAACGGGCCGAACATGGTCGATGGATTACACACCACAGCATCGAGGCCTTCTGGTACCGCATTCAGCACCGCGTCCTGTGCAGCCTTTTTTGTTTCCATGTAACCGATATTAAAAGGGGTCCAGTTGAAAGGCGTATTTTCATCACCCACGGCGCCGTCATCGGGGTAACCAAGTGCATTGACCGTACTGACATGTACGAAACGTTTCACTCGATTTTGCAGGGAGGCACTAACCATATTTTGCGTGCCACCCGTGTTGATTTTTTCCTGAACATTGCGTTCCGAAGGTTGAAACGATACCTTTGCGGCCACGTGGAATACCACGTCAATATCCCGTGTAGCAGCCACGCAGTCGTCAAACCTGGTTATGTCACCCGTGAATATTTCCGTATCCGATTCCTTCAGCAGGGTCGGTGTTTCCCTGTCCCATACAAATACCCTGGGAGTAATTCCGGATTCTGTCAGCATTCGTATTGTGTGCATACCCAAAAATCCGGTAGCCCCTGTAACCAGAACACGCGTGTGTTTATCCAATATCATAGTATTTATAGTACATATTTTTTCTTTATTTTCTACTACTAAAACAACCAGGGCTGTTGAGATGTGTAAAAGACAGTGTGAATTTGGTATTTCAATGATAAACTGGGCCTGGTAGTGTGGATTCGCATGTGGATATTGTATTGAAACATGGTCAAAGGAAATGTGGAAACATGGAAATTCGCGGGTTTTGACATGAAATCAACATTTGGCAGTGCATCACTAAAAAAATCCGATCTCCTGTGGATGACTGTTTTTTATGTATTTTTTGGTGGTGCGTCATTTATTTTGGACCTGCTGATTAACCATACCGACTACGAAATTCCTGAATTAAAATGGATACTTATTGCTGTTTCAACAGGCATGTTGATTAGTTGTTTGAATCTGATCGTTTCGCGTTTTACACCTGCTGGCAGGCACCTGAGGTCCATGCTCAAGGAAATGCTTGCTGGGTCTTCCTTGTTTTTCCTGCTTTTAATGATTGTGGTCGGTTCGATAGCAGAGGAAATCGCATTTCGTGCCCTGGCATTGGAATGGCTTATGCGTTACCTTGCCCCATGGATTTCGATCATTCTTACGTCCCTTGTATTCGGCTTTTTGCACGGTTTCTTTCGTCCCCCATTGGTATTGTGGTCGGTAACCGCCTTTTCGTGGGGCGTGATACTCGGATATTTTATGTATTTGTCAGGGCTCATACTCGTACCAATAACGATGCATATTACGGTCAATGTGTTGGCCGTTATATTTTTGAGGTACGATTTTTATAATTCCGGACTATTTTCTTTTTTAGTCAGGCATCGATTTTTGATTAGACTGTAAAAAATATTAAAATAATCAAGTAATTGTGATGCTTGTGTATTTTATATCCACGTAAACAGTCCGGAAATCCGGACCTGTCCGGACACATAGTCCGGTTTTTCGGACCCATATTTTTTGTCTCTTTTGAAAATATTTTTAAAAATCAAATGGTTATGAAAAAACATTTTTTGGCACAGTACTTGCCTTTACCCTGAGCGGGAGGTGATTATGACGAGTACAGTCATTTCATCGGGAATCATAGGCATCGAAGGTTTTCTGGTCCAGGTGGAGGTTGATTCAGGTCCCGGGGCGCCTCATTTCGATATCGTGGGCCTGCCGGAGGCCAGTGTAAAGGAGGCCAGGGTTCGGGTTGCCGCAGCCTTAAAAAACACGGGATATCCCATAGGCGGCCGGTGGGTTACCGTAAACCTGGCGCCTGCGGATGTGAAGAAAAGTGGTTCCGTTTATGACCTGCCGGTGGCTATGGCAATACTGGTCAGGACAGGGGTGCTGGAGCAATCCGCGGTCAATAACCGCATGTTCATCGGGGAACTCGGCCTGGGCGGCGAGGTCAGATCGGTTCCTGGTGTGCTGCCAATGGTGATTGCTGCCCAGCGCAATGGTATTTCCGAGGTTATAGTCCCGTCGGGTAATGCCCACGAGGCATCACTGGTACGTGGCATCAGGGTGCTTTCGGCATCCACACTTTCACATTTGATCGATTTTCTGGAAAACGGTGGCGGTTTTACCGAATCCAGGCCGCCTGAACTAACTGAACAGCAACAGGATTACCCGTTCGATTTCAGCGAGGTATTCGGCCAGGCCCACGTAAAACGTGCACTCGAAGTCGCCGCAGCAGGCAGGCACAACTGCCTGATGATGGGGCCTCCCGGTTCCGGCAAGACCATGCTGGCAAAGCGCCTGGTCACCATACTGCCACCCATGACTTACGAGGAGTCCCTTGAGACCACGAAAATTTACAGCGTCTCCGGGCTTGCCCATCACCGTTCCGGGCTGGTCAACATCCGGCCCTTCCGCGCGCCGCACCATACATTGAGCGCTGCCGCCATGGTGGGCGGCGGTTCGAATCCCAGGCCCGGGGAGGTTTCCCTGTCCCATAACGGTGTCTTATTTTTGGATGAACTGCCCGAATTCAAACGCGACGTAATAGAGGTGTTGCGCCAGCCCATTGAGGACCGTCACATCACCATTGCCAGGGCCTCCATGAGCGTAACCTACCCGTCCAACCTGATGCTGGTGGCTGCCATGAACCCGTGTCCATGTGGCTACTATGGCGACCCCAGGCACGAATGTACGTGTACCCGTGAGGAAATAGTGCGTTATCGCAACCGGATCAGCGGGCCATTGATGGACAGGATCGACATCCACGTGGATGTGCCGGCAGTACCCTTTACGGACCTGGCCAGGCGCAAGCCGGCCGAGAGTTCGGCAGCCATCAGGCAGCGCGTACAAAAGGCCCACCAGGTTCAGAGACAACGTTTTGCAAACAGCAGGGTCCGCTTCAACTCCGAAATGGGCACCAGGGAAATCGACCGCTTCTGCCGTGTGGGCAAACAGTCCATGGACCTGTTGCAAACTGCCGTGGATAAACTGGGACTTAGCGCCAGGGCGTACGAGAGGATTTTAAAGGTTGCCAGGACCATTGCTGACCTGGACAGCCAGCCGGAAATCCGTACCGAGCACGTGGCAGAGGCAATTTCATACAGGGTGATCGACCGCAAAAATGCGGGGATGTAATAAAAAAGGAGGAAGTATGGCAAAAAAGGACAAGGAACTGGCACACCTGGACGACATCGTTGGCAAAATGGACAAACTGTTCGGCAAGGGCACGGTTATGCGACTGGGCGAGCAGCCGACAGTACAAATGCCCAGCATACCGACAGGGTCCATCACGCTGGATCGGGCCATAGGGATCGGTGGCCTGCCAAGGGGCAGGATGGTCGAGGTATTCGGCCAGGAGTCCAGCGGCAAGACGACACTGGCCTTGAGTGTGATTGCGCAGGCCCAGCAAATGGGCGGCGTTGCGGCCTTTGTGGATGCCGAGCACGCGCTTGACACGCATTACGCGGCAAACCTGGGGGTCAACGTCAATGACCTGCTGATCAGCCAGCCTGACTTTGGCGAGCAGGCCCTGGAGGTCGTGGACGCCCTGGTCAGGACAAAACAGGTGGATGTGATCGTGGTCGATTCCGTGGCCGCCATGGTCCCCAAGGCGGAGTTCGAAGGTGCCATGGGTGATTCCCACATGGGGCTCCAGGCGCGCCTGATGAGCCAGGCCCTGCGTAAACTGGCCCCACTGACCGCGAAAAACAACTGCCTGGTGTTATTCATCAACCAGGTCAGGCAGAAAATCGGTGTGATGTTTGGGTCCAATGAAACCACCACCGGTGGAAACGCCCTGAAATTCTATGCCTCCATACGCCTGAAGGTTCAGAGGATCGGACAGTTGAAAAGCGGGGACGCGGTTACTGGCAACCGGATACGGGTCAAGGTCGTCAAAAACAAGGTGGCCCCGCCTTTTACGAGCGCGGAATTCGACCTCGTCTTCAACCGCGGTATTGACAGGTTCGGCGAAATCCTGGACCTGGCACAGCAGAGCGGTGTGATTGATAAAAACGGGGCCTGGTATTCCTTTGGGGAGCGTCGCCTGGGTCAGGGCCGTGCACAGGCCATCGAGGTGCTCGTCCAGGACCATGAACTGGTGCAGTCCCTGTTGGATGCCGTTAATAAGCCCGCGGATTCAACGATCGCTGCGTAGGCCTTGAGGTGCCGTTGACCGTGTGGGGCCGGCATCCTGCTGGCCTTTTCCGTGGCCGAGACCGTTGACCGAGACCGAGACCGTTGGCCGTGACCGAGGACGAGTGATCCCGGTGGTGGCGAAAGCCGTGGAGCGCAGGCCGATGGTGTTGATTTGATGGATTTAGTGACGAATTCGGAAATTTGTGTGTTTTGTAATAGTTTGAAATACAAAGATAATTCAAGATGCCGGCTGGAAGCCGGCGATCCCAGGGGGGACTTTGTAACAC
>WGCQ01000126.1 GCA_015493765.1 Deltaproteobacteria bacterium | reverse complement strand
TCTTCGCGTTGCATCGAATTAAACCACATGCTCCACCGCTTGTGCGGGCCCCCGTCAATTCCTTTGAGTTTTAGCCTTGCGGCCGTACTTCCCAGGCGGAGTGCTTAATGCGTTAACTTCGGCACTGAAGGCCTGGATGCCCCCAACACCTAGCACTCATCGTTTACGGCGTGGACTACCAGGGTATCTAATCCTGTTCGCTCCCCACGCTTTCGGGTCTCAGCGTCAGAATCGGCCCAGAAGGTCGCCTTCGCCACCGGTATTCTTCCCGATATCTACGGATTTCACCCCTACACCGGGAATTCCACCTTCCCCTGCCGTTCTCAAGTGGTGTAGTTTCCGGCGCAATTCCTCGGTTGAGCCGAGGGCTTTCACACCGGACCCACATCACCGCCTACACCCGCTTTACGCCCAGTAATTCCGGACAACGCTTGCACTCTCCGTATTACCGCGGCTGCTGGCACGGAGTTAGCCAGTGCTTCCTCTGGAGGTACCGTCACGACCTGGGGGTTGGCCAGGCCGCTTCTTCCCTCCTGACAGGGGTTTACAATCCGAAGACCTTCTTCCCCCACACGGCGTCGCTGCGTCAGGCTTTCGCCCATTGCGCAAGATTCCTCACTGCTGCCTCCCGTAGGAGTCTGGGCCGTATCTCAGTCCCAGTGTGGCTGGTCGCGCTCTCACGCCAGCTACCCGTCGTAGCCTTGGTAGGCCGTTACCCTACCAACAAGCTGATGGGCCGCGGGCCCCTCCTGTGGCGAGAATGGCCCGAAAGCCACCCCCTTTGGCCCCAGGGACCGCAATCCCCGTGGTCTTATACGGTATTAGCATCCCTTTCGGGGTGTTATCCCATACCTCAGGGCAGGTTACCCACGTGTTACTCACCCGTCCGCCGCTCTACTTGCCACCCGAAGGTGACTTTCTCGCTCGACTTGCATGTGTTATGCGCGCCGCCAGCGTTTGTCCTGAGCCAGGATCAAACTCTCCAATTAATATTTGAGATTGCCCCGGGTTTCCCCGGGAACTTATCTCGCAAAATTGATAAGGTTTTTGACCCCGACAAGCGGTTGTTCTCTTAATAAACCTGCTATTTAGTTTTCAAAGAGCCATCCCTTTTACGGGGCTTTTTTTTCGCCCCGCTTTCAAAAGGCAAGGGGTAATATACTCAAAGGGACTCATGTTGTCAAGCATTTTGTGCATTTTTTTTAAAGTTTTTTTTGTTGTGCATATCTCCTTGAAGATATTGGATTAATTTATGGTTGACCGAATTGACGAGACCTCGAAACGTGGATTAATATCCCTGTGGGAGGACGAAATGACAGAGAACAAGCAAAAGGAACGGCTGATATTCTCCGGGGACGGCAAAGGAACGGTGAGGCGGAAAGCAGGTGTCTATGTGCTGCACATGCAGGGCACGGACGTACAGATGGCCGAGCAGCACGCCCAGTTGCTGGGTCCGCAGGCGAAAAACGGGCTGCTGCCGTTCATGGCGAACTACCTGACAGGGCACATAAAACGCCAGAAGCACGGGATTCAGCGGCTCGTGGCAAACTCCGTGGTGGAGGGGCTGTGCAGGCACGTTGCAAGGCATATGCCCAAGGGACAGATGCAGGCGTTTTACAGGCTGGGCAAGGGGATCGGGCTCAGCCGTGCCCAGGTGGATGTGGCGCTTGGGTCCGCGGATGCACTGCTGATCCTGATGGCAGGTGCGGGCAGGACCGCCAAATGGGCCATGCAGGCGGGGCTGGCCCATGCCGTACCGCTTTCGTGCTCAGGGGTCGTCATCAGCCCCGAGGCATCCGCGAACGGACACCTGTTGCACGGCAGGAACCTGGACTACGACGGCCTGGGTTTTTGGGACAACAGCCATACCGTGGCTTTCCTGAAGCCCGAGCGCGGCCAGCCCTACGGGTTTATAACCACGGCCGGGATACACACCGCTGCCCTGACCGGGTTCAATGCATCCGGCATATTCGCAGCGGTCAACACCGCACCCACGAGGGCGTGTTCGTGGCGCGGGGAGCCCCTGTTTGCGGTAATGGAACGCGTGGTGCGCAACGCCAGGGACCTGGACGAGGCAATCGCGATACTGTCCGGGGCAAAGATCGCCAGCGGGTACAACATCCACATATCCCACGGCCCAAGCGGCCGGTCAGCGGTGGTGGAGATCGCGTACTCCGGCATGGCGGTGCGCTATCCAGAGCACGGGATACTGCTGGCCACGAACCACTACACCACGGACAAAATGGTGAAAACCATGCCCGAGATCCCGCTTGTGGACGTGAGGAACTCCAGGATGAGGCTGAACCGGCTGCGCCAGATCTTTCAGGGACAAAAGGCGGTGGACGCAAAGGCCATTGTCAGGGCGCTCGGGGACCGGCTGGAATTCGGCAATGGCGTGTTGCATCCATTGGGCGACGTGGTGGGTAACTACATGAACCTCAGCAGCATCGTTGCGGACGTGACCGCGGGACGGTTCTGGATGGCATCGGGCAAGGCGCCAGTGGCATTGAGCGATTACGTGGGTTTCGACATGAACCGGGAATGGGCCGCGTTCGGCCGCATGCCCGAGTACGAGGTCGAAGATATTGCTGCCCCCGGGGAAATCAAGGGCTTGCGATGCACCAGGATGTTCCAGGAGGCACACAAGGCATTGATACACCACGCTGACGCCGACATGTGCCTCGAATTTATTTTGGAAGCGTTAAAGGAGTGTCCGAATGAGCCACACCTGCTGCTGACCGGGGCCCTGGTCGCGCTGTCAATCGGACAGATTCGGCTGGCGGAAAAACTGGCCGATACATATTTAGTACAAAGACCAGAAACGGATGCAAGGCGGTTTCGGGCGCACCTAATCCTGGGGTGGGTCGCCCAGTTAAACGGCAATGCCGCCGAGGCCAGTCAACAGATGCAACAGGCCGTGGCGCTGGCAAACGACGAGGAAACCCGTTTCGAGGCCCGTTGGTGGGCAAAACAAAGGCCCCTGGTCGCAAAGGACCTGCACAGATTCCATGTTGACCTGTTCAGCGGCAGGCGGTTGATATTCTGAGGCTTTCACCTCTACGGCCCGCTCGCTGGACCAAGCAAACAGACTCCATTTATTTGGATTTGACAAGAATCATACGCCACAATGCGGGCATGGAGGCTGTTCTGATTATGCGTTGCAAGTCATCAATGCCCTTTTTATCGAAGAAGGTTCCATGGATGGCCAGCAATGCATGGATATTCAATAGCCGGCCGTTCTTGATTGTCTTGTAAACAAATTTACCGGTATCGTTGTGTGCCTGTACCGGGCCGCCTGCTGTTATTGGATGCCATTCCTTGGGCAGAGCAAGGTGTATGTCAAGCCGCAGGCATTGTGGTGCATTGTCCAGCCTTAGGGAATCCGTTGCGCCCATCACGGACTCGAATGGCTGTGCAATGCTGTACACCGGAAACAGCAGGGACTTGCCCGTGCCGTTCAGCCTGCCCGCCACTTTTATTTGCACTGCCACACGCCCGGCTGACAGGCCCAGCAACCGTTGTGCCTTTACCTTGGCACCAGGCAGCACGCGGCCAACCATGGCCTTGGCCCAGGCCTTCACACCCTTTGCAGCAATTTGCATAAATGCCCGGGCATCGTGGTCCTGCCTGATGTCCAGCGTGCCATGAAACCTGCCCTTTGTATCGATTTTCAGCCTCAGGCTAAGCCTTTGGGACATGCCCCTTGCACAATCCAGGCTGGGCCCAAGGGCCACGTGGGGATTTCGGTTCAACACCCAAAACCTGCGTCCCGATATGGCAACGCCTTGGTCCAGGGCCGTAAAACCAGGCACTTGCACCAGTAACGGCCTGTCCGTCACGCCTGTGACCCTGACACCCACGCCTGTCATGCCCCACAAACCGCCTCCCTGTACCGGCAGGGTATTTTTTGGCCCGTACATGGCCAGTCGCGCACCGAAACCGGCCTTTTGCAGCGCTGTTTGCAGGACAATGGCTGCCTCCATCGGCGTTGCATAACCACTTGAAAGAACAACCGATTCAGGCCTGGGGCGTTCCGCGAACACCCCCTTGACCAGGGGTATGACCCGCAGCCCGGATTTCAGTGTTGCAAGGACCGCGGCAAAACGCTGCACACCTGTTTTTTGCATGGTCTTGGCCAGCATGGCGTCAAGCCTGTGGCCCGGTTTAGATGCAGGTTTCAACGCATTGGCCATCGCGTCCTGCCGGTCCGGGCGATAGACCACCAGGACCGGTCCGCGTTTTACCGGCCAGGGACCCACGTTTTTCCATTGCAACACCAGGGCATTATTGTTACGGGTGACCCTGGGCGCCATTCCAGGCCCCGCGTTCAGGACCATCCACTTGACGTCAACGGGTGATTTTACCTCGACCCGTATGTGGTCTATGCGCTGATGCACGGGCAGGGCAAAACGCCATACCCGGCCAAACGGCAGGGGCTTGCGGTCGCTGACCTGGTATTCCAGTACGGTTTTGCAACCCTCTTCAATGCCCAGCATGGTCACGACCATCTCGCGGTGCAAGGCCAGCATGGGGGCCTTTGACAGCGCTGGCAAAGTGGACAGGTTCTGGGCGACCTTGCGGGTTGTAACCCGGCGGTTGTCACGCGTGATCGTGGTGGCCTGTATGACCTTCAAATCCTGCCTGGAGGCATCGAAACGCACCTTGGGGTCCGACAGTTTATCCACGGCCCAGGGCGTGTTGATTTGCGTGGTGACATTGACCCTGCGTACTGCCTTGCCCTGTGAATCCACCGAAATCCGCACATCCACGGACACGTTTGCATCCTGTTTCGGCAATGCCGCCCATAATGCAGAGCACTGCAACAGTATCAAAACAAAAGCAAGCCTTTTCATCGTGCACCTCCAAACAGCACCCACAACTTGCGGCCCCGGCGCATCAAATCGGTCACCGCCTTGAATTTGGGATAGTCCGTTGTCGTAACCCTGCGTTTTCCGAACGCAAATGAAGCGGACCACCTGAGGATACGGCCTTTTTGTATCAACCGGACGTGCCCCCGTGCACCGCCACCGGATAAGGACTGCTGGATTGGCTTTGCCAGGTGAACCCCGGGGGGTAAAGTAATCCGCTCATCCACCTGGTAACGCCAGGTGCTCCAGAACCAGGCCGCTGTCTTGCGCTTCTTTTCCTTGGTTGCGGACAGAAACGGTGAAAATCGGTGGCTGTTCGCAAACAGTGGCGATGCCAGCGGGACCCGCATGGTCATGGTAGGGCCGTCCTTCAAAGCCCAGTGCGGCACCTTGTAGGTAAAACTGAGTTGCACGGGCCGGCTCAGGTCGCGCAGGTACTTGATCTGCCACTTCAACAGTACGCCGGCCGGGCTGATGCCTCGCATTAGGGCCTCGAATTCCGCCTTCCACCGGTCCATGGGGCGGTACACAAAATTCCGACGCAACCTGGTGTCCGCATAACCGGTGCCTTGCAGAACAACCGTTGACTTCAGGTTACCCTGGGCATCAACAGTCGATTTTCCCTTTATGGACAGGGTGTTGGCCTCGGGCGGCACATACGGCGTCTGCATCAGGGTCTCACCTTTTGGCGTGCCTATCAGGAAATCCTGGTTGAACTCCGCATTACACCACAACAGGCGCGACGCGGGGGCCCACGTCGGGTCCAGCATCATAAAGCGGCCGTCCTTCTGGCGCCATGCCACCACGCAGTGGTTGAACTGGTCCGCAGGCACATCCTCCACCTTTTCACCTGCCATGGTCATGGCCGGATACACGTCCAGCCCGGCCACCTTCAGCATGGTGATCAGCATGCCTGCAATGTCCTTGCACACGCCGCACCGGTCGTGGAAGGTCATGGTTCCAGGGTGCAGCGTATAGCCCTCGCCCTTGCCCATGGTGATCCCTGCATAGCGGATGTTTTCCGCCACCCAGTGCAGCAGGCGGCTGGCCTTTTCCTTGTCCGTACGCGCCCCTTTGATGACCTGCGCCACCTTTTTCCGGATCGCATCGCTCGCCCGGAACTGGTTTTTGTTGACATTGTAAAACCACCTGGACTTGGTTTGCCAGTCAGGCACCGTGGTCAGCACCAGTTTCAACGCCATGTCATTCGTTTCCACCTGGTCGGGCTCGTGGGGCAATGCGGGCAGTTTGCGCGCTGTCCACACGTACTGGATGCCACCGGGCACCAGGCGCCGGGAATTTTTCAGGCTGCCATGGTACACGGCGTATTGCAACTGCTTGTCACGGGGCAAAAACAACGAATAGCGCATGAGGTCGCAAGGGTATTTGTGGGCAAAGGCCACGACCTCGTAGTAATGCCCCCGCATAGGCGGGATATAGCGCTCGTCGTTGTCCGAATTCAGGTATGCAATAGTGAAACCCTTTTTGTAGGTCTGGTACTCCAGCACGTCCCCGGGCCGCAGGCCTGGTACGGACACCAGTTTCATCCTGGTCCCCCAGTATATCCACCTCTGCGGCTGCGGCAGGTCCCGAACAGTGGACAGGTCAACGCCGGTGGTGGTGCCGTCCTTGTGCTTGACATTTATGGACAGGAACTTTACCACGTTCGTTGCAGGGTCGTAATCCAGGCGCAGCACCTCGAATGCCGAGGCGCCTTTCCAGTCCAGTATTTTGACCTTGTACGTGTCCGTTATGTGGGAAAGCCCGCTTTCCTCGACCTTCACACTGCGGTCATGCAACAGGATCCTGGCATGCTGGGCCCATGCGCCGCTGGATACCAGTAATATAAACAAGACACTCAGCCGTTTCACCATACCTCCTTATAAAATAAAGACTTTTATAACCAAACCAAACATCCTCTACTTTTTATTGAATACCCGGTGAATGATGAAGTGGGTTTCGTTGTACTGCGTGAATTCATACGATTTCTTCTTTGCCGCCATGGTGCCGCGGGTGAGGCTGCCAAGGTGCATCTCGGCACCCACCAGGCTGCCGTCGGCCATGTTAACCAGGATCAAGGCACTGCCCTTGCCCATGGATTGCATCGTGGAGCCCGCCTTGTCCGTGTGTGCGGTATCACCCTTGGCGGAATACGTGGCATGGAACACCGCCACCCTTTTGCCCTTGTAATCCATGGTGCCCTTGAAGGTGTACTCCATGTGAAAACGCCTGTTCAGTATGCCCCCGCCAATGAGCCTGGTTTGCCTGGTGTAATCGTTTGCGTACGATTCGCCGGGATGCAAGGGCTTGTCCGGCAGTATGTCCAGCATGTTCAACAGGTTGGTAATTTGCGTCACGGCCCGTTTTGTGGTGTTGTTTTTCGGGTCCACGCTGACGAATCGCCCCCGGCTGTCGATTCGGGCCGAGCACCGGAAGTTTTCCATCCTTTTTTGGGCCTCTTTTTCGATCCTGGGAACGGGTGGTATGGATTTTATTCGGACCGACTCCACCCTGATGTCAGCCGTCAGCCCCCCTTTCGATTCCGGTTTTTCCACGCTGACCAGTTTGTAGTGTTCTTCCATGCTCATCCGGACCGACGGCATGAGTTTTCCCTGCTGCTTGGACACCATACGCAGGTCAACCGACCATACCGCTGTCTTTTCCGGCACTGCGGTCCGTTTCAGTGTCACGGCCGGGCCACTGGTTTTCAGGCCCTTAACCAGGGACTGCATCCGGATAGGAAAGGTCTTCAGGGCCAGTTTCTCGTTGTGCAGGGACTTACACCCGATGGTGGCCGCAATACATAGCAAAAAGGAAATTTTCAGTTTTTTCATACTCATGGCAACACCACTTTACAACAGAAATACGGTTAGTCAACCCAAATCGACAGGCCCAAATGACCGGACTAAATTTCTGGAGTTGTATATAGATTAATGGCCCCTGAACTTTGTTTTTTCTGCATATAATGCTATTCTTTAAATGGACTTTTGTTGAGGTAACCTATGCGATACACAGTAAAAAGAAAGATCGTGATTCTTGTGACAATGGTCATTTCCCTGGTCATGGGAATCGCTATCGCCGGCTGCAAGAAAAAACAGCCACATAAACCTGCTGCAATCAGGACAAAGTCTGCATCTGAAGGCAAGACCTCAACCCAGACACCGGCAAAACCTACCGCCAGTAAACCGGTCGTAAGGCAACAAGAAAAAGCCACCCCGCCACCCACGCATACGCCGAGCCCTGATGACGCAAACAACACGTCGGCCACACGTAAACCTGACCTGTCGGGGTTGCCCCTGAATAAACTCCCCGACAAAGTAAAAAAGAACTTTCTGAATACTGTCAAGGCCGATGTATCCCTGGCAATCGGGTTCAAAAAAAGCACCATGGGTCAACCCTTGTTTGTGTTGGTGTTGCGTAACGATAAAAAAATCAGGGTGATCAACAAGTTATTCGACCAGATCTCGGATAGAAATATGAAACATATCCTTGAGAAAATTACGAAACTGCTACATAAATGGTCCGGGCTCCAGCAGGGTAAATTGTCCATACTTTTGCAATCCGGTACGGATTTTCAAACGGCCCTGCTGGCACTTGACAAGCCCTCACATGTACCGTCGGATTTCAGTGTTGTCATGATTCCCAAGGGGACTGTCCTGGAATTGAAAGGCTCACGGATGCCTGATCTTGGAAAAAACGATCAGACACTATTGCCTGTAATCCTGGACTGGTATGCCCAGACAAGATACGGCCTGTCCATGACATATCCACTTCTTCTAAGCGTGGATAAGAACATGTCTTTTCGTTTGTTCGGCCCGCTTCATCCGGAAAATACAGGTATGAAGCGCCTGTCAATGTGTTTCCAACTGACTGCTAACGACTTGAACCTGCCAAAGGTCATACCTGCACACATACGTGGACTCAGTACGAAAGAGGTCAAATCACTTCGCAGGTGGCTTTTACAATGGGGCAAGGACAACCTGATAAGAAGACTGGCCCAGGCCAATGGCCCTCAGCCATCTTTCATACGTAAAGAAAAAACCAATCCAGCAAAGAAATCTCCAAAAAAATCTTCCGTCAAGCCTGCAAAGGCACGATAAGTTCGTTGGGTCCGACCCGGATTACCGATTAAATTCGGGAGTTTGGTGTGAGTAAATCGGTTGACTTATCAGACCAACATTTAAGGGATTAATCACATCTATTACCGAAGATCGCAGGGGTTTTGCTCCTGATCGGTGTATTAATTATTGCGTAATGTTCATGGAATAATAACGCATGATTTGGTATTAATACCTTGCGGCCTTTGGAAAGGCAAGGAGACGAAAATGAAATCGATAATCACCTGGTTATTTATTGTGACAGCGGCAATTGCCGGTATTGTGGACACGATTCTGTCCACCCTGGACCACTTGAGGTACCGAGCCACCGGCAGCCTCAGCGGGGGATTTTGTCAGGCAATTATGGCCGGTGGATGCCGCAGCGCCCATTCCAGCCGGTATTCCGAGATCCTGCATGTGCCCATATCGATCTACGGCCTGGGTTTTTATTGCACCATCCTGTTTTTGTCGTTACTGGCCTTATTCACCAAGCCAAGGCAGCGTGATGCCTTGCTCCTGGGTGCAGGGTTCAGTGTATTATCCCTGTTCTACTGCGGTTTTCTGGGCTACGTGCTGTATGCATCGGGTAATTTCTGTCCATTATGCGTATTTTTGTACGTGGTCAACCTGGTATTGGTTGTGTCCTTTTTCCTGCAGATACGTTTTCACGATATAAAATTGCTTCAGGTCAAAACAATACCCTCAATATCAACAATATTGGTATCAGCAGCGGTCTTTTTTGTTATAACTGGTATGGCTTTTGGTACGTATAGCCATGCTTTGCATAAGGCAGTAGGGGAGCGTAAGACACAAGTGGATACCACGAACACAATGCTCATGTCCATTCCCTGGGAAGGCCGGGGACAAGCGCCCGTGCATGTGCTGGAAATCAGCGATTTTTTGTGTCCGTACTGCGCCCGGTTGTTCTTTAACCTGAAGGCGATTCGGCAACGTATGCCAGACCGGGTAAATACAGGCTTCATGCAATACCCTCTGGACAAGTGCAATCCCTACGTGGGCATGGCATTTCATCCCACCTCCTGTCTGACGGCCCTGGCAGGGATTTGTGCACATAAATATGGCAAATTCTGGCAATATGCCACAATCCTGTATAAAAACAGGCATCGACATACCCGAAATGAACTGTTACGATATGCCGTGCAGATTGGGCTGAACAGACGGGCATTCACACGGTGTCTTCGCGACGCAGCCACCATGCAGGACCTGCGCAAACAGATTGAGCAGGCGCACAGACTGCATGTGCGTGGTACACCGACCTTTGTAATTAATGGCCGGGTGTACGTGGGCTCAAGGGGACAAAAGTCACTGCTTCTACTATTGAAAGCGGCATTGAGAGGTAAAAATGACAGGTAAAAACAGGCTTGTGGACCTTGATACGATTCCTTATGAAAAACGTGTATTCGTCAACAGGAGCCTGCGCATGGAGCACATTGCCGCCGTAGGCTTTGATATGGATTATACGCTTGCAATTTACAAGGAATCAGCGGAATTTTTGACCTGGGAACTGGCATTGAAGCGATTGGTTCACGATTACGACTATCCTGAACGCGCCTTGTCATTGACGTACAAGCCTGATTTTACAATTCGCGGGCTGGTGATCGACACGCACAAAGGCAATATTCTGAAGGTTGACGGCCACAAGTTCGTACAGCGCGCGGTCCACGGCTCGAAGGCCCTGACCCACGATCAGATCCGTAACGAGTATCGCAATACCCTGCTGCGACTCGCCGGGAAACGGTTCGTAGTAGTGGACAGCCTGTTTGAGCGGCCGGAAGTTTACATGTATGCATCAATGGTTGATTTGCTGGAAAAAGAAAAAGGGAAAAAACTACGCGCAGGCCAGTACAGTGCGTTGTTTTGGGCCATACGCAACAGTGTTGACAGCGTGCACGCCGATGGCAGCCTGAAGGTGCGGCTGACAAAGGACATGGATACGTATTTCTACAAGGACCCTGAACTGGCGTCAACGCTGCATAAACTAAGGTCGTCAGGCAAGAAGTTGTTTTTACTCACAAATTCGGAGTGGTGGTTCGTGGATCGGGTAATGGGGTTTTTGTTAAACGGAGGCCACCCGGATTACCAGAATTGGAGACAGTTTTTCGACCTTTTGATCATAAAATCTGCAAAACCCGGTTTTTTCGTATCCAGGGCACCGTTTTTGTGGGTCGATGACCGTACGGGTGAACCCATGGGGATCGTCCAGGACAAATTGCAACGCGGCGTCGTGTACCAGGGCGGAAATATCCATGATCTCGAGGCGAAGTGGGAGTATTCCGGTGACTCGATTTTGTACGTGGGTGATAACATATTTTCAGATATCGTACGTTCCAAAAAAAGGACCACCTGGCGGACAACCTTGATCATCCCTGAAATGGAGACCGAACTGGACCGAACCAGACGGGTGGCCGAGAGGATCCAGTTGGTGGCCAGGGAAGACGATTTGCTGAGAGACCTGTACCTGCGCCTGAAGGCATTGCACCTGCGACAAAAAAACGGGGAAGCGGTGCAGGACGAAGTGGACGTAATCCGAAAGGAAATGGACGTACTGGAGTCCGATGTGGCCAGGCAGGAACAGGCTGTTCTGAGGGCATTTAACCCGTTGTTCGGGATGCTATTCAAGGAACGGCATGAGCCCAGTCTGTTTGGGGCCCAGATGGAGGATTACGCATGCATCTATACATCGAAGGTTTCTAATCTGGCCCTGTATTCTCCCATGGAGTACTTCCGGTCACCACGCGACCTGTTGCCACACGAAATCCACCTGTTCCGATAGGACCGTACACCACGATTCCGGCCGGCCTTGAGGCCATCTCTACACGGTCACGGTCACGGTCACGGCCTCGGTCAACGGCCACTGAATTCTGGCTTCGGGTATCGGGTATCGGGACGCAGCCTGCGGCTGCGGCGGGACGGCCCTGCGGGCCTTTCGGGAAACTTCCGTCGTAACCGGGAGCACTCTGCCACGGACACGGAAAGGCCGGCAGGATGCCGGCCCCACTCGGCCTCGGCCAACGGTCACGGACTCGGCCAACGGTCACGGACTCGGCCGCCTGCTTGTTGCCTGACTGCGCCTCCTGTGGCTCGTGAACAACAAGTGTCCTGACCCTCGCTCGGCCATTTGTCAAGG
>WGCQ01000125.1 GCA_015493765.1 Deltaproteobacteria bacterium | reverse complement strand
GGTTATCAATGCCTTGTTCATCGATGATTCCCCAATAGCAAGCCCTAATCCCCACACATACCACCAGGATAATAAACCTTTTCCTTACGGGTAACATACTTGCAACTGCACGAACCGTCCAACCGTATGTAATCCATGTACAAATCGTATTCCTTTAGAAAATCCACGAATTTCGGGTTGGGGGTATAGGTAACGGAAAAAGTTTCTTTTACACCTTCCTTGTCAGCTTTCAACAGGGTCCACTGGCCCTGGCTTACCAGGTATTGTGAATATGCGTCAGGGGGAGGCTTTGTTTTGTGCTCAGCCAGGTCCTCATAGAGTTTTAAATCTGCGTAAAGCATTTGCACGCGACCGGAGATATCAGTACAGGTGGTGTTGACCTTCAGAGGTGAACACCCTAAATATATATACAATGTCATGGAATCGCACCAAGACACAACAAGATCATGCTGCTCACACTCCTGCACCAGGTCATCCCGGTCCAGGTTCACGTCCACGGTATACTCATTCCCATATCTTCCATGGAAGCCTTCTGCTGGAATTTTCATGTGCCACGGCGCGCCCTTCATGTTTCCTTTGCCGGAGATCGTGAGGTCACAGGTGCCTTCACAACGTGTTACATCTTCCAAGGTATAGCAAGGCTGGTCACGGAGATCGCAGGAGATAAACATAAGTCCTGTCAACAGGATGGGTATCAATACCTTGTTCATCAATGAGTTCCTAATAGCAAGATTCTCACCCCTGTCAAGAATGACAATCCGGCCCATTTATCGGAACATCTCTTGTACCGGTTGTCATTTTGCAACTGCACGAACCGTCCAATCGTATGTAATCCATGTACAAATCGTATTCCTTCAAAAAATCCACGAATTTCGGGTTTGGGGTATAGGTAACGGAAAAGGTTTCTTTTACACCTTCCTTGTCAGCTTTCAACAGGGTCCACTGGCCCTGGCTCACCAGGTATTGCTTATATTCGTCCTCAGGGGGCACAACTGTCTTGTCTTTTGCCAGATTATCGTAGAGTTTTAAATCTACGTAATATATTCCCACGTATCCATTGGATATTTTGTTACATGTAGTACCCACCCCTTGATGGATACAACCTGACCCACCCACTTCAATGGTTACAGACGTACAATAATATCCAGGAAGATGATTTTCTTCACATTCCTGAGCCAAATCATTACGGTCCAGACCTATGTCAACTCCAAATCCAGCCAGGGGTGCATCCACATTAAATTTGACATGCTGCGGCCATCCCTTCATGTCTCCTTTGCCGGTAATGTTCAGGTCGCATGTACCTGTGCATATCTGATACTTTATCGTTTTCATACATGGCGGATCACTGAAATCACATGAGGTAAACACAAACCCTGTCAACAGGATGGTTATCAATGTCTTGTTCATCGATGAGTTCCCAATAGCAAGCCCTAATCCCCACACGCAGAAGAATGATAAACCTTGGCCATACCGGTTGTATACTTGCAACTGCACGATCCGTTCCACTGTATGTAATCCATGTACAAATCGTATTGCTTTAAAAAATCCACGAATTTCGGGTTGGGGGTAAAGGTAACAGAGAAAGTGTCTGCCTTGCCTTCCTTATCATTTTTCAACAGGGTCCTATGGCCTTGGCTCACCAGGTATTGTGAATAGATATCAGGGTAGGAGATGGTTTTGTGGTGACTGGGATAGTAGTACTCTTCTAAATATTCGTAAAGCACTTGTACACGACCGGTGATATCAGTACAGGTGGTGTTCACCTTCTGAGGTGAACACCCAAAATCTATATCCAATTTCATGTAATTGCACCAGGACCCGTCAAGATCATGCTGTTTACACTCCTGCACCAGGTCATCCCGGTCCAGGTCCACATCCACGCGATACCCGTAATCTGAAGGGATAGCATGAGACTCAATGTGCCACGGCGCGCCCTTCATGTTTCCTTTGCCGGTAATAGTAAAATCACAGGAACCCTTACAGTAGGTTACTTCTTCCATGGTATAGCAAGGCTGGTCACTGAAGTCACATGAGATAAACACAAACCCTGTCAGTCCTATGATAAACAACAGTATCTTGTTCATTGGGAACCTCCATTAGGCGTGCGAGGAAATCTGATATCCCCTATCCTGAATCGCAGGAAGTGCTTATCCACGGGGGAGTCGGTATCCCATGGGGTGATCAGGCAGGCCCTCCATTGGTAGTAGGAATCCGGTGGTTTTTTTGTGCGGTTGTAGTAGTTATCCGGGTTGTTCAGCCATCTATTCACAACCTTACTCAGGCTGGGGGGTTCAAACTGGCTACATGGGAGATGTTCATCCTGGTCTTGCTGTTTCTTCCATTGCTCCCACTCTTTTTCCATCTGTGTATTCGCCAAGAGGCCCGACCGAATACCCCAGTCACATTTCTCAAACGAATCACCCAGGCAGTCCAGCCACCCGCCCAGGAACACGTTTGTATAGGTTTCGCCGTCCTGTTCGTACATCCCGTCCCACGCATCGTCGTACAGATAGCCGCAGTCATCCAGGCGGTTTACAAAGTAGTGGTAATCGTGGTTCGTCTGGGGGGTACTGTTGCCTGGCGGTTCGTACCCGCGCTGGTCCAGGCTGATGTCCAGGTTATCTTTGTCTTTATTGTTGGGACCTGGAAAATTATCGAACTCGCCCACGTTGTTGTTCACGACGTGCAGGTCGCCCCAATCGTGTGCGCAGGAGGTGAGGTCCTGGAAACGGGCCGGGCCCCGGGCGTTCACGTCGTCGCAGCACAAGGACGGATAATCGGTGTACCAACTGGGCCACACGTCCCCGTCATCACGGTCGTATCGCAGGTAGTCGTGGTGCTTGTTGGAGGAAATATAATACACGGGATTGAAACCGTTTTTTGGGCACAGGGCCGCGATGTCCGGCCGCATGGGCAGGTCGAAGGATTCGCGGATATTCGAATCGAACCCACCGTCCAGGTCGCCGCCGTCCCAAATCCGCCTGCCCGTGGCATAGTCCTGGCACGTGATGATATCTGAAAACACGCCCAGCATGTCTTTGTCCTCCACGTGCCTGCGTGCAGCCAGCCACTCCCCTGATGTCCGGTTTTTATTGACCTCGGAATGGTGCCACCCGTCCACTGCCACGGGGATCAACAGGGTGGGCGGCCCGTGGACGTGTGTCAGGTGTCGCACGTAGTCGTGGATCAACATGGGATGCGGGGTCTGCAGTATCACCGTGCTGGATACCGTGTCCCCGGGGTGGTTGTCAGTGTCTTCTATGAACCAATCCGTACATTTCCCGTATCCCCCGTCATACCTCCACAGGGCCAGGTAGCGTATCTTTATGCACAGCCCGGGTTCCTCGCCCGGGCCCACCTTGTCCGAATCCCACGGGCAGCAATAGGGGTTGGGTGTCTGGGATGCAGGGCGGCATGGGGGCAACGGGTGCACCTGGAACAGGACCACGGGTTCCTGGGGCCTGCCCGGTTCGTTGATTGCAGTGGCCTTTTCCTCGTCATCCAGGACGTACAGGGGCTGGAAGTGCCTGGCAATCAGGTATTCGGCGCGGTCCTCGAGGCCGTCGCGGTCCCGGTCCACGTCCCTGGGCCATTCGCTGTACACGCCTAACAGTTTGTGGCAATACTCGTCCTTTTTCGGGTCACACATGGATATCCGGGAACCATCCTCGGTGTAAAGGGGCTCGTCGGTACGACCGTCATGGTCGTAGTCCTGGGTGTCCTTGTATTCCCGCCACGTGCCCCTGAATATGCTTTCCGGGAAGTATATGCCCGTGCCCCGGCCGAAGTCCACGCCGCTGCCCTCCAGGGGTACGGCCTCGTCCACCTTGTTTTCGTAAACGCAGGTGTTGCCCTGGCCCGGGACCTGCTTGCACAACTGGATCGTGGCCGGGTTGTTGTCATCCGGACAGGACGCATCGGGCGGCCCCGGATAGACACATTCGCCGTTTTGACACTGCCCGTCAGTGCAGTAGCCCTCGGAATGGCAGGGCTGGCCGTCCTTTGGCACAAGGGGTTTGTACCTGCCTGTGATTGCGTAGTAACCGGGACCCGGCACGATCGCGTGGAACTTGCCGTCGTTTTCGACCCTGCCGGTAGTGACGGTCTCCCATCGGCCCTTGACAAGGCGCCTCACGTCCAATTCAGTCCCCACGGGCAGGCCCAGGTCATTGCCCAGGGTGAGGTCCGCGGTGTTACACGTAAAATCACCGGTATCAAAGGTGATTCCCCATGTCAGGGCCTGTTTTTCGGGCAGGTCCGCGGACAGTTCCCAACTATGCTTGAATACCCTACCCGAGATCGCGGGTTCGCTGGAAAACGTGCCCCCAGGGAAACCCAGGACCGCCAGGGCATCCAGGCTGACCCGGTAGTCCCGTGCCGGGTCGAAGGGGGCCTCGGGTACGGCATGGTGCATGGTCCTCAGGATTATATCCGGCACCACGTTCGTGCCGGGATGCAGGGTGATCGGCACCACCGCGGACGTGAGCCCGGACATGGAACCGTCCCCCCGGTTCACCACCAGGCGGACATCACCGATACACGTCGTTTCAACCATGAAACGGCCGGAAATCAGGGTTTTTTTGGCCATATCCAGGGTCTCGGGCGCAGGGTACTTTCCCGGGAAACCTCGTGATCCCAAGCCCATGGTCTTCAGCATGTCCTGTTTCTTTACTCTCAGAGCGGCCTGTTCATCGCATTCAACGTACACAGGGACATCTGCGACCTGCTGCAATTGCTTGTTGTCATCCAGCAACATCACCCTGCCCCAAAGGAATGCAACGTCACCAGGGGTTATGGACTGGGCGTCCCCCCCCCCCGCACAGCACGACAGCCGTCAGGAAAACCGCTGTCGAAAGGATTTTGTTATACTTCATGGTATCCCTCGATTGATGTCCTGTATTAATGATATAAATTCGGAGTGTTAAATGCAAGTATGTTTTCTGGATTCTGGCATCGGGATTCGGGTCTCGGGACGCAGCCTGCGGCTGTGCGGGACGGCCCTGCGGGCCTTTCGGGAAGATTCCCGTTGCAACCGGAAACCCCGGTCACGGACTCGGCCACGGCCACACGGTCAACGGCCACGGCCATCCAAAGGCGGGCGGGACGCCCGCGAAACAAGCAGGCGAGGCCGCCTGCGCTCCACGGTCTCGGTCAACGGCCACGGACACGGTCAACGGCCTCGGTCAAATCGAGTATCCCGGCACCCAAACGATCCCTTGGAACCAACATCGGACCTGCATCCAGGGTCCTGATCCAATACAGGTCTGCTGGCAGCACATCATGCATGCGAACATAAGGTGGCAGCGGCTCGTTGAATGCCAGTTTCAGTAGGCAGTACGGAAAATTTGCGCCCGCAGCCGTATAAAACTGGTGGGTGGTGCCGAATCTGCCCGCATTTAATTCGGTTGGCAGTATGCGACCGTCCGAGGAGACCTTGAAGTCCACGAACCCGGCACCTGTAAACCCCGGGTCTATGGCAAGGGTCGCCCGTTCGCCCAGGTCGTTTACATCCCGGTCATGTATGGTGTGCGACACGGCAGGTGCACCGGTGATACCGGCCGGATTTACGTGTGGAATTACGTATGCATCCCGTTGCCTGGCCTGGCTCATGACCAGGCGTCCCTTGTGGTAGATGCCCAAAAAGGTCAGGTTTTTGCCAGGCAGGTACTCGGATGCCAGGAAATTGCCCCAGCCGTTATGAAAATCGATCCATCCACTGGCCTGGCGGGGGTTCATGCACGGCAACTGGGCACCGCCTATGCCCTTGCCAGGGATGCCGGCCCCCCTGAACCAGATCGGCCTGGTGGGGATCAGGTCGAATGCCTTGTCCACGTCTTCCCGCGTTTTAATCAGCATGGTCTGGGGCACGGGTATGCCCTTTTGGCGCCATATCCGCCAGGTTTCGTACTTGCTGGCAGCGATGTGCTGGGTTTCGATGGATGGAACGAACATCCTGGCGTCCAGTTCCCGGGCGTGGCGCGTCAGGACCTCCATCTCGATGCTGGAGTTCGGCATGATAAAATTGATGTCGTATTCCCGTACAATGCGCCTGACCGCCTCGATGTAGCGGTCTTCATGGTCCGCTCGCGGCACCAGCACACGTTCGTCCGTCAAGGCCAGGTGGATATAAAACGGGCTGGCATCCATGCCCACTGTAAAAACAGGTTCCGGAGCCGCCTTCAGGCTGCGCGTCATGTTCACTGCGCCCGGGCCACCTGCACCCGGAATAAGGACCCGCTTTTGCATCAAAGCACCTCGAAGTACTTGCAGAACACGAACTCCCCGGATTCCTCGAGAAATTTTTCGGACTCCAGCAGCACCTTGTTTGGAAAATCCATGCTGCACCTACTTGTACCAGGTACGTGGTGCACGCAATCCTGGCAACGGTAAAGCAGGTTATACTTGGCCCGTTCCTCCTTGAAACGATCCACGTCTTCCTGGCTGACCTTGTACGGTTTCATTGCGGTTTTTTGCCTTTATTTGGTACAATTTTTGACATATTTTGTATAATTTGCATGATTTGTGTGCATTTTTTATCGTTTTTTTGACAACCATACCGCAATAGACCTGTTGCATACTTTGGTCCTTTCAATACGCTTAGCAGGTATGCATACGCGGGCAATGCCCTGGTGGACCACCCGAACAGGGCAGTATTTTGCAGCACGTCCATGGCCTGTTTGTATTTTTTTGCCCGGCACAGGCACCATGCCGTCGCCATTGCAGGCTCAGACGACGGCACCAACCCCAGCAGGCCGGGTACTACAGCCGGATTTGCCCTGTACACGGTTTTTTCCACCACCCGGTCCATGGATGCGGCCTTGCACCTTTTGCGCTGACCCCGGATATGCCTGGAAGTCCGGCGGTTGACCCGTTGGAATATCGCGATTACCCTTTTGCACCGTCCCTTGCGCCATGCATGCCACAACCTTGCATAGGCCCCCGCAGTGACAGCCGGCATATCAGGTTTTAATAACGCGCATTGCACATTGCGTGCAAGGGATGGTAAACTAAGCGTTGTGAAAATCGCGAGCACAAAAGCCATCATTATGTGCGTGGTCCTGTTCATCAGTGCCTATACTACAGCCAAAACCTTGCCCACGCAAGGCGTGGTGTTCATCCGCGTTAAAACCGTGCCCAGGACAGGCCCCCTTAAGCGGTCCGTGTTGGATGTAACGTGGCGTGCAGGCGTGGTTACAGTAACCCACCTGGCCAAAAAGGCCTGCGAGGACCAGTTTTTTCATCGCCAGAAGATCCTGACGCGCGAGGAGTCCAAACCCGTGTTGAAAGTGCTGAACAACCTTGTAACCCGATTGTTTACCCTGCCTGCGCCCAAGGACAAAAAGGCGGCAAACAAGCCAGGTGTCATGGAATTCTGGTTTGGCCGGGGCCGCCGTTTCGGGCGTTTTTTTATCAGCCCGGACAGGCTGGAGACGTGTCCCGAGTGCGCTGCGGCCTGGGTATGGTTAAAGTCAGAAGTTTTGACCAATTCCAGGATTCAATTTAATGAAATGTACGGGACAACAGGCCCTACCGGTGTGCTGAACGTGTTGACCTCATCAAATCAATCCGTGCTGATCGATGGTTGGATGAGGGTGGAAGGCCCCACCATATCCATTGAACTGCGCCCGGGACAACACAGCGTGATGCTTTTGGGGCATCCGTCCGCATATCGCGTACTAAAGATCCAAAAGGACCTGCCGGTAACCGTTGATTTTTCAGGGGAATGAGCCATTTAGTACCTGTCACCACCACGGGTTCACCCGGTCAACGGCCAACGGTCAACGGTCACGGTCACGGCCACTGGATTCTGGCATCGGGATTCGGGTCTCGGGACGCAGCCTGCGGCTGCTGCGGGACGGCCCTGCGGGCCTTCGGGAAGTTTTTGTCGTAACCGGAGCACACTGCCACTGTCACGGAAAAGGCCGGCAAGATGCCGGCGATCCCAGGAGGCCGCCTGCGCTCCACACGGCCACGGTCACGGTCACGGCCACGGTCAACGGCCAACGGTCACGGAAGGACAGTGATCCACCGCCATGTAACATTATGATGGAAATAAATCCAATTTTTCTTATCCATATTTTTGTAATTTGGTTATAATGTTCTAAGAAGATGCCTGAGGGCAGGATGTACACATATACGATTGAAGAGATTATAAGTAAGGTTAAGTCATATATCCCGGATGCGGATGAGGACCTGATCCGCAGGGCCTATATCTATGCGGCCAATGCGCACGAGGGTCAGAAACGATTATCCGGCAAGCCGTATATCCAGCATCCGCTGGCAGTGGCGGACCTGGCGGCAACGCTGAAACTGGATGTGCCCAGTATATGCGCTGCATTGCTGCACGACGTCAGGGAGGACGCACCGGAGAAATCCAGGGACATGGAAGAGATATTCGGGCCTGAAATCACTGCAATCGTGGAAGGCGTCACCAAACTGGAAAAATACAGGTTCACCAACCGCCAGCAAAAGGAGGCCGAAAACTTCAAAAAGATGTTGCTGGCCATGAGCAAGGACATCCGGGTGTTGCTGGTGAAACTGTGCGACCGCCTGAACAACATGCGGGAACTGGAATTCCACAGGCCGGAAAAACAGAAACGTATTGCACGTGAAACCTTGACGATTTATGCACCGCTCGCCGGCAGGCTGGGAATCAACTGGATCAAAACGGAACTGGAGGACCTGTGTTTTCAGTACCTGTATCCGGATGACTACAGGACCCTCAAGGAACAAAGCGAAAAACGCCTGAAGGAAAAGGGAGCCTATATCAGGAATGTCATCAACATCATCACGAAAACATTGCAGGAAAAGGGACTCAAGGACTTCGAGGTCACGGGCCGGGTGAAACACCTGTACAGCCTGTACCGCAAACTGGTTCGCCAGAATATCGGTTTCGACCAGGTATTTGATTTCGTGGCTTTTCGTATCATTGTGCAGGAGGTGTCGGAGTGCTGGACCGTGCTGGGCTACATCCACCAGTTGTGGACGCCTATACCTTCCAGGTTCAGGGATTTCCTGAATGTGCCAAAGCCCAACGGCTACCAGTCGCTGCACACCACGGTGTTCGGACCCGACAACAAGGCCATGGAAATACAAATCCGCACCTGGGAAATGCACCACATTGCGGAAAGCGGGGTGGCCGCACACTGGAAGTACAAGGAAGGCGGCAAGGTGGACATGGACGTGGAAAAGCGCTTCAACTGGCTGAAGCAGTTGATCGAATGGGCATCGGAACTGAAAAACCCGTCCCAGTTCATGGAGTCCGTTGAAAACACGCTGGACCTGGACGAGGTTTACGTGTTTACGCCCAAGGGCGACCTCATGATCCTGCCCAAAGGGGCCACGCCAGTGGACTTTGCCTACTCGATCCACACCGAGGTGGGCCATCGGTGCAGGGGCGCCAAGGTAAATGGCCGGCTTGTGCCCCTGGACACACGACTGCAAACCGAGGACGTGGTCAGCATACTCACCGCACCCAACGGCAAGCCCAGCCGTGACTGGCTGAAATTCGTGGTCACATCCAGGGCCAAAAACAAGATACGCAGCTACTTCCAGATGCGTGAGCGCCAGGAGGCCGAGGACCTGGGCAGGCAACTGGTGGAACGGTATTTCAGGCGACAGGGACATAACCTGAAAAGGACCCTGCAAAAGCATCCGGACATCAAATCCGTATTTTCGCAATTGAAGGTTTCCGGCATCGAAGACATCTATTTGCATGTGGGCGAATCGAGGATGGACCCTGCCGACGTGTACAAGGCCTTTTTCCCGGAAACGGAAAAGAAGTCCGAGACGCAAATTGCACCCACCAGGGTGACAGGCAAACTAAAGGCGTTGTTTGCCGGCAGGCCTGACGCCATAGAGGTGGGAGGTGTTTCGAACATGGTGGTCCACCTGGCAAAGTGTTGTAGTCCCATCCCGGGCGACCCCATAGTTGGCTTCGTAACCAGGGGCAGGGGCATCACCATTCATCACAAGAACTGTCCCTCAATTGCCGCTGCTTCACCGGAACGACTGATCGAGGCAAAGTGGAAAAGCGGTAGCCAGGACACCTACCAGGTGCCATTGCAGGTCCTGGTGGAGGATAAACCGGGCATGCTGGCGTCGATCAGCAAGGAAATGGCGGACAGGCAGATCAATATATCCAGCATTTCCACGGTAAAAAGTCCGATTGATTTGACTACACAGATCAATTTGATTATAGAGGTGGATAACCTCAAGCAACTGAATGCCGTGTTGAGGGGAATAAAACGGATTTCAGGTGTTATAGAGGCCAGGAGACTTCGAGGATAGATATGATTAAGCATTTGTTTTTACTGATAGTTTTGAGCGCGCTGACCTGTACTATCGGATGCAGTACTTTTGAAAGGACACGAGGTGGAATTGGCGCAAAATGTGTCGATAAATCGGATTGTCTTGCGGGCCTGGACTGTGTCAATGGCTCTTGTACGAAACTGGCACAGCAGGATATTGTGGAGACCTATGTATCCGGTGATATAAACCTGGATCAGGCGGATGTTGCCAAGGATGTACACCCGGGCGACGGTAGCACGGACAGTGACATACCGGGCGAAACCAGGGACGTGGGCCTGGACCTGGATTCTCGAATACATGATGCGGATGCGGAAAGCCGAGACGTCCCCGGAATCAGGGATGTGTTTGATGAGGACACCCGTGATACGGCAAAGGCTGATGTGCATACGGGTCTGTCCGTTGGAAGCCCCTGCGTATCGAACGATGATTGTGCGGGCCGTCACTGTATTGACACCACTGCCGGTCGGCAATGCTCCAGGGAGTGTTCCAACGACAAGCCCTGCCCGGCGGGTTACGAATGCGTGCCTGTGACCAGGACGGACAACGGCTATCAGTACCTCTGTAAGCCGTGGCCGGACCAGTTGTGTAAGCCTTGCATAGAGGACAAGGATTGTCCTGATGGCTACGTTTGCTATGCCTCGCAATCCGAGAGTTTCTGTACGTATCCATGCCCTGAAAACGGCTGCCCGACGGGCTTTGATTGCACACCCGTGGATGCCTTTCAGGCCGACTTGTGCCTGCCTGCTTCCGGCGTGTGCGAATGTGATGAGGACCACGTGAACGCCAAGTTCCTGTGCGAGGTTACAAACGATGCGGGCACGTGCGTGGGCACAATGGATTGCCAGGATTCCGGTTACTGGTCCGTGTGCACGGCATTTGTGCCTGAACCGGAAAAATGCGATGGCATTGATAACAACTGCGACGGCAAAACCGACGAAGGATTTGCCATCAAGGACTGGGATGGCTCTGACAAAGAGGTCGGTGAACCATGCGGTACTGGCGCGTGCAAGTCCACGGTGGAGTGCAAGGACGAAAATACGGCCTGGTGCCCGGGCATGGCCAATGCACTGGACAAGGAATTGTGCGGTGACGGGATCGACAACAACTGTAACGGCAAGGTGGACGAGGGTTGCGAAAATGCGGACCCGGACGGTGACGGCTACACGGACGACGACTGCGGGCCCTTTAATGCGGCATTCCACCCGGGCGCAAAGGAGCCATGTTGCCCGACCAGCGTGTCCCAGGACCAGGCGCTTAAACTATGCGACCGGAATTGTGACGGTAAGGTAACGTACTGTTCCAACACTGACCTGGACAACGACGGGTTCAGCCCGCCAGACGACTGTAACGATCATGACCCGCACATATATCCGGGCGCACCGGAAAAGTGCGGTGACGGTATTGACCAGGACTGCGATGGCTCGGATGTGCCCTGCGATACCGTGAGGGACCTGGACCATGACGGTTACTTCCCGCCTGCCGACTGCAACGACAACGACCCGAATATACACCCGTGGGCCAAGGAGAAATGCAACTACGTGGATGACGACTGCAACGGTATCACGGACGACGGTAATCCCGAGGGCGGCAAGGCATGCGGCTCAAACGTGGGTGAGTGCCATACGGGCGTGATGGTGTGCTCGCATTACCCTCACGGGGTCAAATTGGAGTGCATAGGCGCCAAAAACCCCAGTCCCGAGAAGTGTGATGGCAAGGACAACGATTGCAACGGCAAAACCGACGAATTGTGGCCGGACAAGGGCAAACCCTGCGACGGCGATGACTTTGACCAGTGTAAAAACGGCACTTTTACGTGCAAGGCGGATGGCAGCGGACTGGAATGCGTAAACGAAAATCCCACGGACATCCTGGAAATATGCGGGAACCACATAGACGACAACTGCAACGGCAAAACAGACGAGGGGTGTTTCCCGAATGACATCGATGGCGACGGTTACCCGGCCGACAAGGACTGCAACGACTACAGGGCCGAGATCCATCCCGGTGCAAAGGAGCCCTGTTGCCCGTTGAGCGTGCCAAAGGACCAGGCGGTTGCGAAATGCGATTTCAATTGCGATGGCAAGGTTACGTACTGCGCAGCAACTGACCATGACGGTGACGGGTTCAGCCCGCCGGAGGACTGTGATGACAATGACCCGCACCGGTATCCGGGGGCGCCCGAGAAATGCGGTGACGGTGTGGACCAGGATTGCGATGGCGTGGACATCCCCTGTGACCAGGTTACGGACAAGGACGGCGATGGCTATTATCCTCCACAGGACTGCAATGACCGTAATCCTGACATCCACCCGTGGGCACCGGAAAAATGCAATTATATCGATGACGACTGTGACGGGATGATCGACAATGGTAATCCGGAAGGTGGGGACGGCCCGTGCGGGTTGGATGTGGGCGAATGCAAGCCCGGCATCACGGTGTGCGTTCATTACAGGTTGGAAGCCCGGGTGGACTGCGTACCCAAGCAAGGCAGGATGCCCGAGATATGTGATGGCCTGGACAACGACTGCGACGGCAAGACGGATGAAAACTGGCCTGAACTGGGTAAGGCCTGTGACGGCCCTGATTCGGACCAGTGCAAGTACGGAACAGTGGTTTGTTCTGACGACCACAAGGGCACGGTCTGCTCGCAGGAACTGGTCGAGAACATCCAGGAACTGTGCGACGGAAAGGACGACGATTGCGACGGACAAACGGATGAAGGTTTCAAGTACCAGGGCATTGCCTTGGGCCAACCGTGCGACGGCATAGGCGAATGCGGAAAAGGCATAGTGGAATGTGCGGCAAACAAGCAGGGCGCGACCTGTTCGACCAACCCGGACGGTTCGGCGTCCGAAGCGACACAGGAGATATGCGATGGCCTGGATAACGACTGCGACGGGTTGGTTGACGAGGGATTCGAATTCAAGGATTACAACCAGACAATGCGAAAACTGGGGGATTCATGTGGGACCGGCGTGTGTGCGGGCGGCGTGGTCAAGTGTATGGACGAGGAACATGCGGGATGCTCCACCCAGGACAAGGCCGGCAAAGAGATATGCGACGGCAAGGACAACGACTGTGATGGCCGTACGGATGAGGACTTTACTATTGTGGACTGGGACGGGACCCTGAAACACATTGGGGATTCATGCGGTACCGGCGTGTGCGCCGGGGGGATCGTGGCATGTATCAGCCCGTCGGCCGCAGGTTGTTCCACCCAGCGTCAGGCACATGCGGAACAGTGCAACGGCAAGGATGACGATTGCAACGGACTGACCGATGATAACGTGAAGATGGACACATCCTCGTGTCTGCATGACGGGGTCTGCGAACATGGGGTTACTGCCACGTGCAAGGACGGCAAATGGGTGTGTGATTATTCCGGTGTCCAGGATTACGAAGATGGCGTGGAATTATCCTGTGACGGACTGGACAATAACTGCAACGGGTTAACGGACGAACCGTGGCCCGAGCTGGGCAAGGCCTGTGACGGACCCGATTCGGACCAGTGTAAAAATGGTACATACCAGTGCACCAAGGATAAAAGGGGCACGGTGTGCGTGGAAACAGTGGAAAACATTAAGGAACAGTGCTGGGATAATATCGACAACGACTGTAACGGCCTGACGGACGAGGAAGGCGCCCAGGGATGCAAACCCTATTATTACGATGGTGACAAGGATGGCTACGGGGATAAAAACAAGCCATCCAAGTGTCTGTGTAACAAGGGGGACGTACAGGGTTACACGAGCCGCTACGGCACGGACTGCGATGACACCAATCCTGATGTACACCCGGGTGCCACTGAGGTCCCCGGGGATGGCATCGATAACAACTGCGATGGCGTAACAGAATAGGCTGGCCGCAGATACCAGAGTGATGGTGTGGTGACCCGCGGTGCGACACCGAGCCCATGCAACAAATCTTTGCCTGTTTTATCTCTAATATCCCTGATGCTGTTGATTTGATGGCAAGAAATTCAGTATGTTACAAAACAGAATGGATTGTGCATTGTGTAATACAATGACTTTGTAACACCCTCCGTGACGACTGCGCTCAAACAGGCTTAACTCCGCGTATCTGAACCCATTTCGGCGTACTTTGTCCTCAAATTTGACAGGTAATTTGGGGGAATAGTAGGAGCCAACTGCGCTGCAAACAAGTGATTGAATATAAAAATGATTTTTATGTGCGAAAAATCAAATTACCCCAAGGATCAACGGTAAGATGGGGTTTTCCGGCTC
>WGCQ01000124.1 GCA_015493765.1 Deltaproteobacteria bacterium | reverse complement strand
TGACAAATGGCCGAGCGAGGGTCAGGACACTGTTGTTCACGAGCAACAGGAGGCGCAGTCAGGCAACAAGCATACGGCAGGGGGCGCGGCCGTTGGCCGTGGCAGTGTGCTCCCGGTTACCACGGGAGCCTTCCCGAAAGGCCCGCAGGGCCGTCCCGCGCAGCCGAAGGCTGCTGCCCGAATCCCGACACCCGAAGCCAGCATTCAGTGGCCGAGGCCGTTGACCGTGGCCGTGGCTGAGACCGTGGCCGTGGCCGTGTGATCCGGGTGAAAACGAAAGCCGTGGGGCGCAGGCGGCCTCGAGAATGTGTAAAGTCATTATGTTACCCAACGCACAATTTGTCTTGTGTCATAACAGACTGAATTTACACAATATTCGTAGGGGCGGGTCTCAGACCCGCCCTGGAATTACCATCAAATCATCACCCTCGGCATTTAGTCAGGTAATTTGGACTTAACCGTATTTTTTGTTTTGATTTCCCAGGCAGGGGTAAAATACAGTCCGTCCAAAGGGGACAGCCTGGTGACCTTACCTGTCAAAATATCCCATATCATCAATGGTCTGTCATTTTTATCCTGCTCGACAAAGGCTATCAGTCTGCCGTCAGGACTGAAGGTGGGGTCCTCGTCACTGCGCCCCATGAGTGGCAGGCAATGCAGGGCATGGGTACTGAGCCTGTAGGTGCATATCCTGAAACTCAGGCCGACCCTGGTCTGGAACGCGATCAGGTCGTTGTCGTTGGCCCAATCCGGGCTGGTGTTGTAGTTGCCAGGCAGGTCCAGGCATTCGGGTTTTGGGTTTTGCAGGTCGTTGATGATCCACAACTGGGGAAACCCGGACCGGTCGGACACGAATACGATACGCCTTGCATCAGCGGACCAGGCCGGACTGGTGTCTATGGCCCGGCTGAATGTCAAGCGTTGCATCCTGACCCAAAGTACCTGACTAAATTCGGGAGTCGGTTGCATCGAGCGGCCCACCTGCTTTGTCGTTTTTACCGATTTGATGCGCGACGTACCGATAGTACGCCGGCGAGCAAATTGGCTCAACTCCTTGCATCTGAACCACTTTCTGCACCCTTTGTCCTCCAATTTGTCAGGTGCTTTGGGCCTGAGTGTAGCCATATCCATGACATAGATATCCGTATTGCTGTCCTTGTTAAGGGCTATGGCCAGCCGCTTGCCGTCAGGCGCAGCGGCAAAACCCATGGGATTGCCCGGCAAACCCAGCATCCTGTTTCCAAGGCGCAGCATGGGGCCGCCACGGGTGTAGGTGATGTATGCAGCCCGGTCCTTGAACCAGGTCGGAAAGATATTCAAGCCCTTTGGCGCATGCAGTATGCGAATCCGGCCCGAGGGGAATTCAATGGCCCTGATCTGCTTGTTCAAGGAGCCGCTCGGTCGATAGGAAAACAGTATCCATGTACCGAAGGGCGGCGGGGCCAGGCCGATCCTGGTTACAAGGTCTTGCAGGAAATTGTACACCGTGAATGGTTTGCCGTGCCAACTAATCAGCGGCCTGGCATCGGAGGTCCGTATGACCCTCAGCGTGCAACCTGTTTTGTCGATCCACCCGGTGATCACATAGTCAATGCCCATGCCCTTGTATGCCCACAAGTCCACACCGCCCGGTCTGTCCGGCCACCACCCAAAAACACCGAAAGCCCTTTGCATGCGTGGAGCCACGTCCACATGGGCAACGTAACCCAGGACCGAGGTAATCCTGTGCTCCACCTCGTTCAACAGCGGTTGTGCCTGCCCGCCAGCACGATTTAACAACAAGGGCCACGAAAACACGGTTTCCCGTCCCCTTGCCCGGCCACCTGCCACAATGAGCAGGCTAACGAGCCAGATTTTTGCCTTCCAGGTCAATGACCATGCCCTTTTTATTGATGTATTCCAATGTGTCCGCATCCGGCGCAGGGAAATGGCTGCGGCCGCCCATGGACGGTGTGAATGCCTGGATCGCTGCCTCGGCGGCCCGATCAAATGCGGCATTACCTGATCTCTTCAATACGCGATACTTTATCACGCCCCCGTTTGCAGCAATGCGTACCACCTGGATACGCACAACCAGATTGCGTAACTGCGCCCTGGACAACAGCGGAGGGGCCTTAAAGACCCTTCGTATGGCCATGGCAACCCGTCCAGCATAGATGTTACCCTTCCTGCTGAGGGTTTGGTCCGAGTACAAGGATCCGTCAGGGCTTCCCACGATCCTGGACAATGCAGTGGGGCGTTTACGCTTGTCGTTGTCCTCCGGTGCGCCCAGGATCGAGTCCAGGTTTGGCGGCCGTTTCCTGTGCCTGTCCAACTGGGCCTTTTTGTGTTTGTTCGCCCTGGGCATTTTTTTCCGCTTTTTTTTCCTGGGCACCTTTTTCAGGCTGATTGCCTCCGGTGCCTTTTCCGGTTGTTCGTATTTTGTGAGTTTGGGAAACTTCCTGGGATTGGGTTTGGCAAGCCCCTTCCTGGGAATGACCGAGGCATCCAGCATGGCTATCTGGGCGAATGCGGGTATGTCCGGCAGGCGTCGGCTACCCGTGATGGCAGGTGCCTCGCACCGCAGGCCATCCTCACAAAATGGCGACGGCGGTTGCGACAAAATCAGTGCGGTTACGAATACGCCGTGTACCACCAGGCTCAAAACGATACCGGCCAGTTGGAAACGACGTGCAGGACTCACCTCTTTTTCGCGGCCTCCTGTTCCGGTTCCGCGATCAGTCCGAACCTGGATATCCCCCCGCGCCGGACCCGGGCCATCACCCTGAGTACCAAACCATACGGGAGGTCCTTGTCCGCCTTCAGATATAGTTTCCGGTCCTGTTTCAGTTTTTCGTTGGTTACCAGTTTCTCTGTAAGCGCATCCAGGCACTTGTTAAATGCCTTGTCAAAGCGTTTACCCCGGCGAGTTCGCAACCTGGCCCCGTACTTACCGCAATCTTCCACGGGTATGTCCTGCAAATAGAACTTCAATTTTTTCGTAAACGTGAGGATCAGCGTCTTGTCCTGGTCCAGGTTTACGGCCTTCGCATCCGTGCGTGGCAGGTTAACGTCAACCTTTTGTTTCTGCTTTTCCACGGCCATGGCCTTCTTTTTGGCCTGGATCGTCTCGATGGATGCGGACATCATGAATATGATCAGCAACACCAGCATCACGTCAACCAGGGGTGTGACATTTATGTCAGCCAACAATCCCTTGTCAGGACCTGCCTGCATCTCAATCCCTCAAAAAATGGCGTTTCAGGATGTTCAGGAAGTCAATGGAAAAATTATCCATTTGTACGCGGAATTCCTTTACGTGGCTGGTAAAGTAGTTATAGAAAATCACTGCCGGGATTGCGGCCAGCAACCCGATGGCCGTGGCGATCAGGGCATGCGCAATATGAGGGGCCACCGATTGCAGGATCGGTTTGGCAGGGTTGATGTCCCCGAATGCGTTCATAATCCCCCAGACCGTGCCGAACAACCCTATAAAAGGCGCCGCACTGCCCGTGGTAGCCAGGAACGGCAGGCTGCGTTCCAGCCTGGATGATTCAGCCTGCACTGACCGGCGCAAGGCCCTTTCCGTGTTCTCAAAGGCGGTCTGGGGCGGGTTCTTGGCCTTGGTCGAACGCATCATTTCGGAAAAGGCCGCCTGGAACACCCTGGCCACGTGCGACAATTTCATGTGCTCTGATGCCTCGAATACCGTGTCCAGGCTCTCGGACTGCCAAAACACATCAAAGAACTGGTCTGTTTGCTTTCGTACCGCCTTGAACATTGCCCACTTGTACCCGATGATCCCCCAGCATGCCAGGCTCATCAGGATCAACAGAATCAATACGGACAAAACCACCCAGCCGGCATTCGTCAGTTGCTGGAACACGTTGTAGGTCTCGACTGTTGCAATCGGAAACATCGCCACCTCGCCAGCAAAGTGTATCACCGGGAAGTGTACGAATCAAGAGAGGTGATTTCCACCCAAATTACCTGTTAAATTTGAGGACAAAGGTTGCAGAAAGTGGTTCAGATGCAAGAAGTTGAGCCAATTTGGGCGCAGGCGTAGGCGGTACGTCGAGCATACATGGGTGCAAACGACAAAGCAAGTTAGCCGCTTGCGGCGTACTCCCTAAGGCCACGGCCGTGAAAACAAGCCGTCAGGCGAAGTTTCACTGCCGAATTTAGTCAGGTAATTTGGGTCCCAAATCCATGTTTGACACAAAGACGTGTAACTGGTAAAGTCCCAATGGATTGTAACCCCGAAACCAAGGAGTTGTTTATGAAACGATTTTTGATGCTTACTTTGGTACTGGTGCTGGCATTCGGGTGCAAAAAGAAGCACAATAATGCGACAGGCACGTCAGGCGCCTCATCCTCAGCGACCCGGTTTGCCTTGAACGCAAATATTCCCAGCCTGGTAGGGGTAAAGAGCCTCCAGGAACTGAAATCCCTGCTGGTAAAGATGGTTACCAAGGTAAATCCTGCCATGAAGGCACAGGTTGGCCCACAGATCGAAAACGGGCTGCGTTCGGTGCTGGGCGTGGCTGACCTGAAGTTCCTGGACCAGACGAAAAATATATACCTGCTGGGAGTAAAAGGGAAAGGTGACAAATTTATCCCGGTGATGGTGCTGCCTTACAAGGACGGTAAATCATTGGACAATTCGTTGCCCCAGACCAAACAACCGTGCAAGGTCGTTAAAGGTGCCTATAAATTCCAGAGCCTGGAAGGTTCCTTCGTTTACGTGCTCAAGTCAAGCCCAAAACTTGTTGTATTCGCCTTCGACGACCCGTCGGTGCTTGCAAAGGTAAAGGCATTTGTGCCCACGCTGCCCTTGTACAAGATACAAAAGCCCGTGAATGCCATGATTAGGACAAGCGTTCTGGCACCCATGATCGACAAAAGCATAAAAAAGACCCTAAAACAGATGCCAAAACAAAAACTTAACAAGACATTGACCCAGGAGGCAGACCTGGCCAAAGACCTGGTTAAACAAACCAAGGAGATTTCCGTAGCCCTGGATTACCAGGCCGGAGACCTGGTAATGGATTACAAGGCCACACTGGCGAAGGACTCGGACCTGTCCCATGCCGTCGCCGCTTCCATGCGGAAAAAACTTACCCTGACCCGTAACCTGCCGCCAAAGGGATGGCTCGTTATTGCATCTGATATCAATTTGAAGGCAATCAGAAAGAAATGGGTGGACCTGGGTATGGAGACCTGGAAGGAATTACTGGGGGTATCCGATCAGGACGCAAAGACGCTCAAGGACCAGTATTTAAAACTGTTAGACCTGTCAAAAGGGGAGTATGCCTTTTCGGTATTCGAGGAAAATGGGTTCCCGTTTGCCATGGTCTCGATTACCGGCACCCGGAATGGCAAGCAGGTATATGAAACTATGCGGCAAATGATCGGAAAACTGGCGTCCACGGCACTTACCAGGGCCATCGAACTATCCAAAACGGATGAAGATAAAAAGGTCTTGACCGCTTTGAACCTGGCCAGCGTAAAGGACTTTGTGGACAGCATTAACAAATTACTGGGCGACAAAGGCGTCAAGATGACATACAGTACGTTCAAGGACAACGGCTACAACGGCGAAAAAATGATGGCCCAGGTTGATTACACAAAAATTCCCGGCAAAGAGACGAAGATGGTAAAAAATATGCTGGGCGATCAAATCGGGGCTGCCTGGGGCTACAAGCAGGACTCCATCATTTTCGCCTTTGGCAAGGCTCCCATGGCCATATTGAAGGCCGTCCAGAACAGCGCATCAAAGGACATGACCTTGAATAAAATCATGAGTGCATATAAAGGCCATGCCTTTATGGCAGGATACCTGTCACTGGGTGAATTGCTTGAAGTAGTACAAAAGGCTGTTCCACAGCTTGCTACTTTTGTGCGAGGCCTGAGCGGTATGAATAAACTCATGGTCAAATTCGTGGCCGGTGCAACGGCTGCCACCAACGTCAGTGGTATGATTACCCTGCCTTACGACGACATTGCAACGTTAATCCAGAAGGTTTCCCCCCTGTTAGGTCGTCTTCACTGACCCATTTTGTAATCCCACAACCCAAATAGAAATACAAAAAACAGTGGTACAAAAACGTCCATTTTGCAAAACGCTTACTGGTGAGGGCATCCGGTGGTCGTGGCAGGAGCCCGACCGGTTACGGGCCATGGCCAGAGGTGCTTTCAATCCTTACCACTTATACGTAAAATTCACGAATGGATAGCCTAAAGGCATAAACACCATTATATCTTCTACATTGTAAACAGTGGAACCATTCAGGGTAAACAGCGGTCTGACCAGGCCGATATCCCCGGCAAAGCGTGAACCGTATATTCTAACGCCGTAAACAAGCATACAGGCACCCACACCAGAGAATTTTGTACCCGGTTCCCTGCTGAATATGTGATCAAATGACAGCCCTGCCAGTATTTTTACCCGCTTGGAAACCTTGAATATACCGTTGACGTCTGCCTGATAGCCAAGGAGGGTCTTCGTAGGCTTTTTTTTCAATCGTCTTATCCCGGCGGCAAAACGAGCGCCGAATGAAATAAGACTATTACAGGAATGCCCCACGCACACATCCAGGATACCGGATGCCCCACCGCCACTTAGCAAGAAACGGGTAATGAAGTCCTCTTCACCAAAGGCGAAGGTTTCGAAGAATCCACCGTATGCCTTCATTGCAAATCTGACCCTTTTCGTGCTGGCAATCTGGTATTTTGTGCTGACAAACAATGCCCCCTGGTATAAGGGTATTGTGCTCGTAAAAGATAGTTCAAGATTTTTTGCAACCCCCCAACTAATCTGTACAATTCCGATATCATAGTTGTTGAAACTTTTATTACCTTTGGGCAGTACCTCGGCAGTACTGAAAAAACCTATTCGATCCGCATTTGGATCCTGTGTCTGGATATCCGGTTCCGGTTGGCGGGCTCTGTGTTTTTGTGCTGTTGTCGGGTTGGTCGTTTTACCGTCTGCTGCGCTTTGTTTGGTATTATCGGCCATTGCATATACGGAAAAAAAGCAAATTATCAATAACATGAAACGAGTCATAAAATTCTCCATCATACTGAATGCTATAAAAGTATAACAAAATCCATTTGTTTGTCTATTCCCATTTTCTTTCCCCCAAATACATCAAAATCTGTCATAATTGAACAAGCGGGGTAACCATGAAAAAGATGCTTTCGATACTGGGAATTGTAGTTGTTTTTGCAGTAACCGCGTGTTCTGGGACACAGGATTACGGCTGGGATGCCCTGGACACGGATTCGGACATCCAGGTACGGGACCAGGGACTCAGGGACCCTGGTCCTGCGAATCCTGGAGCCCAGGATGTAAGTTTGTGGGCAAGCCCGGGGCAGCCACCTGAATTCAAAGGTGAGTTTTACGACCGGCATGTCCGGGTCTTTGCACGAGTCAGCCGATGGTTCACCCATGTCCGGGGCAAGAACAGGCCGGATACGGGACACCTGGGGGCATTTGGTGTGGGTAACGGCAATTGCTTTGGCATCCTGGGTATGACGAAGCCCCTCAACACCCTGCACGAATTGATCGGGCCGGTGTACGAAAAGGGGAACGGTTTTTTCGGGGACTCGTGGCTGGAGATCCTGGACGCACAGGACCATCCCGTGGTTTTCGACAAGGAATGGGCATTCAGGTCCCTGGCCGCACCAGTGGTGATCACCAGGGGGGAAAACGCCGTCTGGCGGATGGATACCGTGGACTTTGCCCCCTGGACTGATTCGGCGGCAAAAGATTGCTTCATCCGGGTGGTCCTGGTCACGAATCTGTCGGACGGGGATGCAAGTTCTGCAAAATTGCGGCTCCACACGTTCAACAGGGTAAAGCCATGGAAAAACGGGGTGATCGAAAACAAGACTGACAAATGGGTGATCAGCCGGTTTTCCGGCATGAACCCGTCCACGGGAAAGCACGGGATGACCGTTTCGATCCCCGTATTGAAACCGGGCGGCCAATGGAGCGTGGTAATTTCGCATTGCACGGGAACGGGGGACCCGGCCGGGCCACCGAAGATAAATGCCGATGCCTTGCTGGACAAAACCCGGCAAAGATACCAGGCATGGGAGGCCGGTTTGCTGCATGTGGACCTGCCCGACCCCATGGTGTCGGACTTCATCGATGGCATGAAACAGACGCTCAAGGTCCAAACAACGACCACCGGCGCAAACTGTCCCATGTCCGAGTACACCCGGGTGTGGGCCAGGGACTCGATCGGGGCCATGCTGGCCTGGCTGGACATGGGTGCCTTTGATGACGCACACAAGTTGATCGACTACATCTACACCGGGATACTCAAGGGCAAGGGCCTGGGGAATTCCTATGCCGCGGACCTGGACGTAACAAAGAAATACGACCCCATAGACTGGTCGAAACAGGCGCCCCTGACCGGCCGTGTTGGCGCCGAAACCCCCAGTTACATGGTGCTGGAATATGCCCTGGACTATTCGTTCACCGGGGACAGCCGGCGCATACAGGACCGGTGGGGGTTTTTGAAATACTGCCTGATGAAACAGGATTTCAGCCCCGAAAAACTGCTGCCCTTCACCGGGGACGAAACATTCCGGACCATGATGGACGCGGCATTCGGCCTGGACCTGTCTTACGAACACAGCAAAAGGTCCTGGTCCGCAAATTCATCCTTCCTGTGGCTGGGTGCGCAAAAATATTTCGCTATGATGGGCCGGGCTTTGGGTAAAAACAATGATGTCCGGGCATCCGCTGAGCTGGCATCGCAGGTGGAAAAGGCAACCATTGAGCACTACCTGCTAAGTGATGGGTGTTTCGCGGCTTACGAGGATCGGAAAACGGGCAAACCCTCCCCACCCTTTGAAGACTCGTCGTTGAAGGCGACCTGGACCGGGTGGCTGGCTGGCACTGACCCGCGGGCCGAAAAGGCCTTGAAATGCCTGTGTCACAGGATAGAACAGCAGCCGGGCATCCTGCAAACGCCACTGGACCCGAAATACAAGAATTTCCACGGCCTGAAGATGGAAAAGGGCATGTACACGGGTATGCTGCCCGGTTACACCCTGAGGGCCATGACGGATATCGGGTATTCCCATGCCATGGCGGCCTTCAACGCGGTGGCCCTTAGTTTGAGTTCATCGGGCAACCTGGGGGAGGCCATGATATTCGACGACCATAGCGGCCTGACATTGATTTACGACCAGGGTGGCGCCCTGGGTGACTATACCGCGAAATTCAGGCCGTGGGAAGGCGGGATCGTGCTGGATGCGGTGTTGAAATACCTGGTAGGATTCAGACCGGACGCCCCTGACGCGATGTTCGGCATCAGACCCCACCTGCCAAACGGATGGCCGTTTGCGCGCTACGAGGGATTGCGCATGGGGGACGCCCGTTTTGACCTGGATTTGCAACGCACGGGCACCGGGGTGGACGTCAAGTTGACCTCCCATGCCAATCACCCCGTGAAGGTCGTAATCCAATGGGATTGCCAGCAGTCCTGCGGGGATATAAGCGTTGACGGCAAATCGGTGGTCGAAAGGACGGGCCACGGGCTGGACGTCTATTTCATGGTGTCCAGGGCGATCGAATTGCAACCCGGGACAGGGGTGAATTTGAGTGTTAGACGTGGCCCTTGACCGTTGGCCGTGGCCGAGTCCGTGGCCGTTGACCGTGTGCTCCCGGTTACAACGGAAGCCTGCCCGAAAGGCCCGCAGGGCCGTCCCGAAGCAGCCGAAGGCTGCGTCCCGACACCCGAATCCCGAAGCCAGAATCCGTGGCCGTGGCCGTGTGGAGCGCAGGCGGCCTCGCCTGCTTGTAACCCAGGCGGCTCGCCTGGTCTTTCAGCCGTTAGCCGTTGACCGTGGCCGTGGCCGTGTGCTCCCGGTTACAACGGAAGCCTGCCCGAAAGGCCCGCAGGGCCGTCCCGAAGCAGCCGAAGGCTGCGTCCCGACACCCGAATCCCGAAGCCAGAATCCGTGGCCGTG
>WGCQ01000123.1 GCA_015493765.1 Deltaproteobacteria bacterium | reverse complement strand
GGTCGCCGACCACGGATATTTCAGGGTCCAGGGCCTGCAGGGACCTGCTGTGCCCGTGAAAATCCTTCAGGTGAAATGCCTTGCTGGATGTCTCACCAGCCACCTTACCCTCCAGTTGCATCTGGTGGATGGACATCTCGTCCTGCTGGTCCTGCAATTTTTTAAGTTTTTCCTCCAGTTCCTTGATTGTTTTCTGCATTTTCAACAACAAGGCCGTGTTCTGGTCCTTGTTTTCTTGCACCGCGGCCTGGGTTGCCTGGCCCTGTTTGGCGTTTTTGGCTTTTGCCTGGTTTCCCTTATCCTGTGCATGCAACGGCACAACAACGAATAACACAGCTGCAAATAGCAGTATTCCAACACCTGTCTTCAGGTTCATGTCTCCTCCTTTTCGAAAAATGACTTCTCAATAAAAAACTATGCCAGGGAAGACATGGCAGGTGGCGACTGCTTGGGAGCAAACCTCAGGATGTGGTGTTTTTGATAAAATACCCGCGTCCTGTCCGCAAATGTCCGTTGCCTGACCATTGGCAGGACAGTTAGCGGGGCCACAACGGGCACGGTCGTAACCGCAACCGCGCCGATCAATTGCGCAAACGGACACTTTTTGTGATTGGGTGCGCCCGGCCCAGGGTTGTGGGTAGGACCGTTTTCCTGGTCCGGGTCCACCGGCTCGAATGCGTGGTGATACGGGCAGTAGCGGTGAGGGCGCAGGCCCAGGTGTATGTACGGGTACACCAGGCCTGTCATGAACATCAACGTGGCCAGGCTTTTTAGTACCCGTCTCATGGCAAGGGAAGCCTACACAATACCCGCGGAAAAATCAATAGCAACGAGTCGGATGCCACGACCAACGGTTACTGTCAACGGTCACCGACCCGGTTAACGGTCACGGACGTCCGCGTTCACACTACCAGATGTAGTGCCCTGAACAGCGACAGGCATTGATGAATGGAACCAGTCGGCACTGGTCATTTACGGTCTTGGGATTGTTGTCATCACATTTCACGGGCTGGCATGATGGGTTCAATAGTTTGCTGCAAGGGTCCTGGGATGCGGGCGTGCCCTTGCATTCGCACCCATTGGCCGTTGGCTTGCACGTATCGTTCGTGGTATTCGGGTCGTGGTCGTTACATGGCATGGGATTGCATTGCGGGTTGAATTGCGAGGAACAGGCATTGAAATCACCACGGCACATGCACCGTCCGAAACGACTCTGGCAACGGTCATTTTGTGTGGCCGAGTTGTGGTCATCGCATGGTACGGCCTTGCATTTTGGATTCAGTACCGGGCCGCACGGGTCCTGTGACACAGGTGTGCCCTTGCATTCGCACCCATTGGCCGTGGACGTACACACATCGTTCGTGGTGTTGGGGTTATTGTCATTACACCGTGCGGCCCGACAGGACGGATTGATGGTGGAGTCACAGGGGCCTTGCATTGCAATGCCTTTGCATACACAGGAATTTCCGACCACCCGGCACTGGTCGTTGCTTGTTGCAGGGTTATGGTCGTCGCAACGGTACGGGACGCATTGCTGGGCCGATTGACCTGCACAGCGGTCGTTTTGGGGTGTACCCTTGCAAACACATCCGTTGTTTCCAAGTACGCATTTATCGTTGGAGGTCGCAGGGTCGTGGTCGTCGCACAACTTGGGCTCACATTGCGGATTTATGGCAAAGGAACACGGATCGGTTATGGCCTGGCCCTGGCACTTGCACTCGAGCGGTGCGCCTGGACTGGCAACACCAATACATTTGTCGTTGGTCGTCGCAGGGTTGTGGTCGTCGCACTTCACAGGCTCACACTTGGGATTGATCCCCAGGTCACACGGATCGCTGGCCACGGTTCCCCTGCATATACATGAAGTGCCCGTACTGTCCTCAACACACTGGTCGTTTGTCGTTGCGGGGTTACCGTCATCGCAGCTCACAGGGATACACTGTGGGTTGACCTTGCTGGAACACGGGTCCACGGTGGCCTCGCCCTGGCATTTGCAGGTCATGGGTGCATCAGGCGTGGGTCCCGGTACCATCTGGCATTTGTCCCCTGTTGTCAGGTCATTACCATCATCACACTGCGCTGGTTTGCACTGTGGGTTCAATAGGGGGCTGCACGGGTCAGTGATGGGTTTGCCCTGGCATTTGCAAGTGCCATCAGGCTGTGCAACGCACGTATCGTTGGATGTGTTCGGATTGCCGTCATCGCACTGCACGGCTTTGCATGTTGGATTCAGTGCCTCGCTGCACTTGTCGGTTACCATATCACCCATGCACTGGCAGGGGACATTGGCCGGTTGCGACGGGTCGTCCGCCGGAACCACCCACACGGGCTGACAACGGTCGTTTATGGTTTGTGGATTGCCGTCGTCACACAACGACGCCACGCACTGGGGGTTCAATTTCGGGCTGCACGGGTCAGTAATCGGTTCGCCCATGCACGTGCAAGTACCGTTCTCGCCGAGCGTGCATTTATCGTTTTGCGTCTTGGGGTCGCCGTCATCGCACAGAGCAGGCTTGCACGCAGGATTCAGTGCACTGGAACAGGGGTCAGATACCTGCTTGCCCTTGCACACGCACTTGCCGTTGTCGATCACGCATGTATCATTGACCGTATTGGGGTCCTGGTCGTCGCACATCTTTGGCTCACACCTGGGGTTTATCGCGGAATCGCAAGGATTTTCAATTGGTTTGCCCTGGCACTTGCATTCACCGGAGGCGGTTGAGGTACACACGTCGTTTTGTGTGTTCGGGTCCCCGTCATCGCAGGGCCACTGGCTACAATACGGGTTGATGTTCTTGTCGCACATATCCACCAGGGACGAGCCCTTGCACACGCACTTGCCGCTGACCGTGTCCTGTACGCACTTGTCGTTTTGCGTCCTGGGATTGCCGTCATCGCATTTAACCGGCTTGCAGGCCGGGTTCAGCGCATTGGAACAGGGGTCCTGGATCGGCGTACCCATACACTGGCAGGCATCCGGTACACCGGACGTGCCCTTTACCACCTGGCACTTATCTCCCATGGTCCCGGGATTGCCATCGTCACACTGCACGGGTTTGCAGTCCGGGTTCAGCACATCCGAACACGGGTCCGTGACAGGCTCGCCCTTGCATTCGCAGGTTGTGTCACCGTTGCTGCTAATAGCGCCAACGCATTTGTCGTTCTGGGTCTTGGGATTGCCGTCGTCGCATGCGGAGGGCTCACACTTGGGATTGATCTTTGAACTGCAAGGGTCCTGTACCACCGTGCCTATGCAGGTACACGTGACCTCTCCGTTCGGGTCGGGCACGAGTTGGCAACGGTCACCAGTGGTATCCGGGTTGCCGTCGTCACACTGGTTGGGACTGCACTGGGGATTCAACTGCGATGAACATGGGTCCTGTATTGCCGTGCCCTGGCAGATGCACCCCTGTGAGGCATCTGGTGCCGCCACGCACCGGTCACCCGATGTGTTGGGGTTGCCGTCGTCACACTGGTAGGGGACGCATTTCGGGTTGACCTGTGATGAACATGGGTCCTGGATTACGTTACCCTGGCATGCGCATTTTGTCGTATCGCCATCCTTGACGGTTCGACATACATCATTGTTTGTATTGGGATTTCCATCATCACACAGTTTGGCAAGGCAATACGGGTTCAACTGGGGAGAGCATGGGTCCTGGATCGCGTCACCCTTGCATACGCATTGTGCACTGTCCCCTGTGCCGACCAGTTGGCAACGGTCATTCGACGTGGACGGGTTGCCGTCGTTGCATGCCTTGGGCGAGCAGTCCGGGTTCAAGGTGGCAAAGCACGGGTCCTGGATCGGGCTCCCCTGGCATACGCACTGGGTACCGGTTTCGTTGCTGTTCTTAACGCTCCTGCATCGGTCATCCGCGGTGTAGGGGTTGTGGTCGTCGCAAGCCACGTCCTTGCATCCCGGGTTCAGCACATCCGAGCACGGGTCCGTGATCAATTTGCCCTTGCACACGCACTTGCCATCCTGCAAGGTACATTTGTCATCTGCGGTCTTCGGGTCGTTGTCATCGCATTTTACAGGCGTGCAGGTAGGATTCAACGTGTTATTACATGGGTCCGTGATCAGGTCGCCCTTGCACACGCACTTACCATTTTCCTGCTGACACCTGTCTTTTTCCGTGTATGCATTCTGGTCGTTGCACTCCACGGCCTTGCAGTTGGGATTGAGTTGATTCGAGCACGGGTCTGTTACCGGGGTACCCTTGCATACGCATCCCAGCACAGGGTCGCTCACGCAAATGTCGTTTTCAGTCAAGGGATTGTGGTCATCGCACGGGTTTGGCCCGCATTTCGGGTTGAGTTGCCTGGAGCACGGGCTGGTATCCACCTTGCCCTTGCACACGCACTGGCGGTTTTTGTCCAGTGTGCACTTGTCGTTGATCGTGTACACGTTTCCATCGTCGCAGGCCACGGGATTACACTTGGGGTTCAGGGCATTGGAACACGGACCGGGGGGCGTTACGTCCGCAGGTTGTACGTCCGCAGGTTGTACGTCCGCAACATCAGTTATCGTGGCCTCATTGCCGCGATCTGACTGTATATCCGATGGCGTTGTATCCACTGGAACATCGCCCGGTGTTTCCCCAGGAACATCCACCGGCCGGGTATCGAGGGCCGCATCCTGCACCATGTCGCTGGTCGAACCGTCTGAATTGACCTGTTTATCCAAACAGTTGTCCGTACACGGCACATCAGACGGCGTACCATCCCCCGCACCAATGGAATCCAGGATGTCGATCTTCAACCCCGGGGTACCGCTGCCAGGACAGCCGGTAAACAGGGCCAACATACTGATAACCAGAAATTTTTCCAGGAATCTATTATAACTATTCATAGCATTGCCTCCCCACAAACGATTACAGTTTACAGATTTTAGATATTTTTTTCAAAATATTGCAATTTTCTCTGATCATTCTTAGAATGAATGTGGTTTTGATCGCCCTGTAGGATGAAAATGAGGATTTGCCCCTTCTGCAATAAGTCCACGACCAAGCGGATTTGCCCGTATTGCGGTGTCCCTACGATTGCAGTGCGTGAAGTCCCTGAACAGGGAAACAAACAGGAATACCCCATCATAATAGGGCGTTACGAGATGCATGAACAGATAGGGGAGGGCGGTTCCGGCAAGATTTACCTGGGTTACCGCATTGAGGACCGTCAAAAGGTGGCGATCAAGGTCATATACAAATCGTTCGTGGCAACGCCAGAGGATGCGGAGCGTATGCGCAGGGGCGTTTTGGCGTGCTCCCTGTTGAATCACCCCAACATCGTACAAATTTATGACTTCGGCAAGACCGACAGGGGGGAGCCAGTAATTGTCATGGAGTTTATTAATGGCGATACGCTGACAAATATATTAAAGAAACACGGACCAATGGACCCGGCCACCGCCATTGTATTACTGAAACAAATGGCCGGGGCACTGGATTATGCCCATCGCAAGGGGATCGTCCATCGTGACATCAAGCCGGACAATATCATGCTGGAGAAACAGGCAAACGGCGAATATCGGGCGACCCTGGCGGATTTCGGCGTGGCCCGTTGGTTTAAGGGTGGTAAACGGCTGGTCCATCCCACGATCAAGGGAGTTGCCGTTGGTACGCCCGGATATATGAGCCCTGAACAGATCAATGGCTTGCCGGATATAGACGGCAGGGTGGATATCTATGGCCTCGGGGTGGTGGCATACGAGGTCCTTACGGGAACCAATCCGTTCAAACATACCAAATTGTTGGATACCTTGCGCGCCCACCTGTACGGTTCCCTTCCTGATTTCCCGGAGGACGTCAAAAAACAGGCGCCTGTCACGTTGCTCAAGGTCATCCAGCGCATGTTAAAAAAGGACCGCAATAAGCGTATCCAGTCGGCCGGCGCCCTGTTGAGGGCCTTGTCCGCTATTAATTGAATTACCAATATTTACAAAGACTTAGGGAAATGCCCCGGAAATGGGTTGCGCTAAGGCCCAGGTCGGGGTGCAGGTTCCAGAATACCAAGGCACCACGCAGGTCTATGCCGCTTTTGAACGAATATGAAATGGCAATGCCCACGGGTAATTCCAGCCTGCGTACCGGATGTACCACCTGGTGGTAGCCAACGGACAACTCCAGGTATAATTCGGGTGATACATTCAGGCCCAACCCTAAGTCCGTTTGGACCCTGAGTTGGGCAGCAGGGTCCTGTTTATCCTGTGGTGATAGTCCGATTACCAGGTCAGGCCGCAAGAACACGGCAAAACCGCCCCTGGACACCTCCACGTGTAATGGCAATCCCAGCCACAGCCCCACTTTGGACGTATGCGCTTCGTCGAACAACCCCCATGCCGGCGCACTGACACCAACCTCACCGGCCAGCCACTTTAATATGCGGGCCCTGACGTGGCCATGCACAGCCCCAAAGCGCTTGCCCCGACGGTCTGCCACGTAGGGCGATACCCCCAGTCCCACATCGAAGCCACGGGCAAAGCCGTACCCAATAACAAGCCCCGATTCACGTTTCAGCGGCTCGTGGGATGCGAAGTAAAAGTCCTTGAAACTGCGGCCGTGCACCACGCCAATATCCATGTCCACCTCTGCCATCCAGTGTCCCCTGGGCAGGACTGTGGGTCTGGATACGATGGGTTGCCTTGCCAAGGCAATGCCCGGAACCACAAGACTCAGAAATATTATTGCAAACCTTTTCAAAACCACCACTTAAAAATAGTACGTAAAACCTGCGCCAGCGATCAAAGAACCTGCGCCAAATGATATGCCAAAACCCTTTTGGGACGGTACGCCTTGGCCTGATGCCCCCTTGTTTTTCAGGATCCTTCCGCTTGCCGGGACAATATCGAACAACAGGCTTACGGAAAAATTCATGGCAAAATGACTGGTGAAATAGTATTCCGCTTCCAGGGGGATCTCGATATTGACCTCGAACGTGGATGAACCGTTATTTGCGGCCTTGTTTTTGTAACCCAGGTTTGCACGGAGCCCGATACCGAGGTTTGCCTTCCTGCTGCGTGCAAATTCATAAATCACCGCAGGGGCCGTGTAAAAACCCAGTTGGGTGTCGCCGCTGCCGGATGGGATAAACGCATTGACACCGAGGGTGAGGTCGATTTTTACGTTGCTGACAAAATAACGCATGCCCAGGCCGGATACCCCGCCGCTGCTGACATCCAGACCCAGTCCAAACTTGCCGTTCATGTCCCTGGCACTGGCACCCAAGGGTATGGCCATGCAGAAAAATCCAACGCTAAATACCATGAAAGCACGGGTCAATACCGTTTTTCGTAGCATCAGAAATTCACCCCCAGGCCAAGACTTACATACTGGGCATGGTTGGCTTTGTCAATCGCCTTGTAGGTATAGCGTATCAGCAACTCCAGGCCGTGATTGAACTGCCAGCCCAGGCTGGTTACGGTGGACCATGAGGGGTTACCCGCCGGGTCCAGGTCCGCAAAAAATACCACGTCCTGTTGCAGCAGTATTTCAGGCAACAGGGAAAAACCCACGCCAGCCCGTGTCATGATCGCCTTGTACCCGCCGTTGTTGCCTCCCATGGCCAGAAATACGGATGGGATCAGGTGTATTTCAAGGAGGCCCGGGGATAGAACCCACCTGAAAGGCATGGAAAGTACCGCACCAACTCCGTTTTTTCGCAAGGCCTGGGTAGGGAGCAGGACGGATGCCCTAAACGCGACCCAGTCCACCAGTTTCAGCCCGAACAACAGGCCTATGACACCGGCATAGGTATTATTGCCTGACATCTCGGCAGGCCAATCGGGCATAAAGGGCGCCACGCCGGTTTGACCGTTGCTGAAGAATGCGGAATACCCGATTCCTACGTCCGACGTGCCGAATCCGTGGCGTATGAGGACACCGTGGGGCTCGAAACCCAGGTCCACATCACCAAGTCCGCCGCCTTTGCCCTGGTCAGACCCGAATGCGGCGTAACCCGAGACGCTGACGTGGTTATATTCGTTCGGCAGGACCAGGGGCTTGTTTACCCAGGCAAAATAAGGCTTTGAAAAAGCGGGCAAACAAAAGAACAGCCCCAGCAGGAACAGGAGTCCAAATTTCAATCTTTCCATGGCACCACCTACGGAAAGGCAGTTTATCACAAGCATGCATTACAAGTCAAAAGCCGTGGCCGTGGCCGTTGACCGTGGCCGAGACCGAGACCGTGTGATCCCGGTGAAACGAAAGCCGTGGAGCGCAGGCGGCCTCCTGGGATCGCCGGCATCTTGCCGGCCGTGGCCGTGGACCGAGGCCGTTGGCCGTTGGCCGGGGTTTCCGGTTACCACGGGAGCCTTCCCGAAAGGCCCGCAGGGCCGTCCCGCAGCAGCCGCAGGCTGCGACCAGAAAGCCGAATCCCGATGCCAGAGGCCCGAAGCCAGAATTCAGTGGCCGAGGCCGTTGACCGTGGGGTTCGGTGGTGACGCAAGTCGTGGAGCGCAGGCGGCCTCGCCTGCTTGTTTCGCGGGCGTCCCGCCCGCCTGTCCGTGACCGTTGGCCGGGTTTTCCGGGTCTGGAGATATACGGAATACCGGCTCTTTCCCCCTTTTCCGCTGGCCTGGCCTTTCATCGTTTATGATGGACATGCGCCGCACGTAACTATTAAATTGTCAGGCTTCCGGGTTTCAACCATGGCTAAAGTAAGTCGGTAAGGGTGCGTAATCCCACCTCGGCCAGGCGCAGGTATCCTGTTTTTATACATTTGCGTATGGTCGTAGAGTAGAAGGCCCAGTACACAAAATCATGAAATGGAGTTCGTGGCAGGGCCAGCAGAAGTTTGATTTCCCTGGGGCCCAAAGGGAGACGCATGGCCAATGCACCAAGTTTCTGTAGTTTTTCCAGTTTATCCCCTTCCTGACCATGGGGCTGGGAACGTTCGTAGCTCAACTCAACCCCCAGGTCCATCAAATCCTTCACCGTATCCCCGAGCACAGTCCCCGGGAAGGGTTGAAAGATGCTGTTTTTGGTACACTTGGTACCGATCCTGTGATTGATCAGGATCGTCTTGATCGCCTGGTCGAGTGTTTCGTCGGGCAGGCCTATCATGTTGTACGTCTGGAAAGGAATATCGTATTGTTTTAGCAATTCCCCTGCCTTTATGATGTGTTCGTCCTTGACAGGCTTGTTCAACACCTTCCTGCGGAGTACTTCGTCACCGGACTCCACACCAAAGGATACGGACCAAACACCGGTTTCCTTGAGCAAGCGTACCAGATCAGGGTTTGCAAGGTCACGGGCTGTGGCATTGATGTTGTATGGAACACCGACCTTTTCCTTCCACAGGCTGAGTACCTCTGCAAGCCATTGCATGTCATACGTGGGCAGGTCATCATCGAAACCTGCCAGACCCAATCCCCATCTTTGTTTTACCCTCAGGCCCTCTTCCACCACCAGCTCAGGTGAACGCTGGCGTATGAATTTGCCCTTTCCGCGGTATAGTTTTCTCAGTTTGTGATTGAAGCAATAATTGCAGTTGTAGGGACACCCGCGGGTCACAACAAAAGTTTTATAGAAGTTCGTGGCAAAAAAATGGTGTCGATAATATAACTCACGGTCCGGAAACGGTAGGATATCCAGGTCTTCAACTAAAGGCGTCAAGGGACCGAAACCAACGACTGGTTTGCCGTGTTCATCCGTGGTACGGAAGACGGCATTAGGAATACTGGTGCGGTCAACGTTATCAAGAAGCATTTGCAACGCCTGGGGTAGAATGAAATCACATTCCCCGCGAAATCCTATATCAACAGCCGGGTCCAGCAAGGTGTCCGGGTAATACGTGATATGAGCGCCGCCGAATACCGTACGGACGCCGGGAAAATATTGCTTTATCAGCCTGGCCTGGGATAACGCCTTGACATGATAACCGGTTGTCACCGAGAACGCCACGAAATCCGGTTTTATATCGGATACCCGGCGCAACAGTTTCCGGTTGTTACGGCTCAACAACAGGTGCACATCGAACCCGCTCTTTTGCAGTGGAGGGATCAGTGCCATGATACCCATTTTTTCAGTCCAGATACCGTCAACGAATAGGACCTTGGCACCCCTGATTTTATCCATCACTCGTCCTCCCCAGGTCTGGACACATTGATTTGCCTGGACAAAACTCTATCAGCTTATCGCCCCTGTCATCCAGTACGTCCAGGGTTTTGTGCGGTATTACCTGAAGCATGTTGGATATAAATCGACGTGTCTTTTTTCTATTTGCAAGGCTGAGTCCCTGACCAGGCTCCAGCCAGATCAAAACTATTGGCCCTTCAGGTTTGATCAAACGCAAGACCTGAGCGGTGTATCGAGACTCAGGTACACGGTCCACCATTGTATATAGCGGTTGTATGCTCTCGCCTGATGCATAGTCCAGAATTCGTTCATTGCAAAATGCGAGTCTGCTATTGTAGTCGAAGAGCATGGGGTGTTGCACGTGATATTTCTCAAGGGCTTCAAAAAGCCTTTGCTGAACAGCCGTTTTGGCCAGAGGCATGGCCTGAATACTATACTTTTTAGGCATATGGTATCCAATTATCAATCCTGTGACAATCACCAATACCGATACTACGAAAAATGAGAACATGGGCATTACATTCAGGCGTGTTTCCTTCAGGTCCTGCCACAGCAAGGATGCTCCCAGCACAGCAGGGATCACAACCATGGGCCACATATCAAACGCCCTGGTGAATCGAATTGCCCCTTTGTAACATACGAAAGAGCATACGATTATTGTAACAGTGGCCCAGGAGACAGCAACAGTCCACCTGATTTTCTTATCCCCTTTCAGGAACGCATAGATATGCAAGCCTGCAAGCACGAATGCCCGCAGCCAACCTGCCTCCGGGTCCTGGTGTGCGTAAAGCACGTGTTCCAGGAAAACCGGTATACTGTTGGTTACCTCATGGAGATTGCTTTTTGTCAACGTAGAGTTGATAGCATCTTTTATGCCGCTTATATAGTATGCAGGAAACACAGAGAAAAATATGAGGTGTGGACTCAGCATGACAATGAACGCCAGGATCGCGTATATGGATTCACGTTTTCCAACCCTGCCGGGAAATAATCCGGAAAATATTATCAGAGGGGTCAGAAAAATGAATGTAAATTTGTTACTCATCCCAAAGCCCATGCACGCAAAGGCAAGGATGAGCCATAATGTCTTTTGTGAGTTGCGGTATCGTGCCAGGAAATACAGAGTCCAGATAAAGGAGGTCCACGTCAATAATTCCGTAAGTGCCGGGATGCACAACGCCAGATTAATTGTAGGGCTTGCAGCGAGGAAGAGGAGGGCTATCGCCCCCGCAGAAAATGACCACCCCGTGGAAAATGCCAGAAAGCCTCCCATCAACAGCAACCAAACCAGTACCGTGGCAATGATGTATCCATGGAATTTAATGGTATTACGGGGCAAGTGAAGCCCAAGCCAGGCCAGTATTGGTGCCGTGAAGAAGGCATATCCACCGCTTTTAAAGATGATGTATCGGTTATGGGCAGATGTCCTGATTGCAAAATGTCCGTCGCATGATTCCAATACAACAGGACCTATTTGGTATGATGCCACAGGACACCTGCGTTTTTTTGCCTGGAGTACGGTTCCCACGGGGGGTAAATTGGTAGTGGTTATTTTGACTTCCCTGGTGTAATGGTTGGTATTATACAGCGCAAGGTCGGTTATGACATTTGTTGATTGCCAGTACAGGCAGGATAGGCCCAATGTGATCAAAGAGACAATTACAACGCCATATAAATAGTTGCCACGATTCATTATTTAGTCTCCGGCTCCGATCTTCTGCATTCCGATTTTTCAGGCGCAAAGCCTTGACAATCTATCATTAGCATGGTCCTTTTGCAAACGGGTTTGGACGATCCCCAAATTACCGGCCTAATTCGCGATTCAGCCGGTCAGAAGCGGCGCATTCCCTGTGTCGTCTTACCTGTTTGATGCTCTCAATATAGCGCTGCTATGCCTCCGCTCAAACAGGCCTGACTCCTTGTATCTGCACCACTTCTGACGACTTCGGTCATCAAATTAGTCAGGTATTTTGGGAGGATGAGATACGGCGTGTATGTTGAATTTGTGGGCCAACATCTAACTCCGTATAAAAAACAGTGTTACAGGTACCCGGTCCAGTCCAAATCAAAGAATCGGGATTAACTCCGGGTCCACCACAGCCACAATGGTAGTAGTAATACTACTAAGAGGCCCAGGTATAAAGATAAAACACCTTTGTTTAAAGACAGGTGTTCTACCTCATGTTCAACATGGTTTCCTAACATCTGAGAGGCCAATTCACCCGGCCGGTCTGTAGGTGTTGCAATCCCTTGCAATAAAAGCCTGGACCTGGCGGTAGCCCCTGTATTGTGCAATGCTATCGCCCTGAATAAGGTCAACCAGCGCCCGGGCAGGTCCTTGGATTTGATGGACGAGGTCAGTCTCAGCACAGCATTCCATTTCCCTTGATTCAACATAATCCAGGCCTCGGTCATGGTTTTAATGGGGCAAGTCGGCTGGTCAGTTGCAGAAACGAGTTCCTTGCGGAGCTGACCCAACTGTTTTTTTACACGATTCAATAGATTCAGGAGCCAGTCTATATCCCCACAATTACCTCTGGTTATCAGGAATTTCAGCACTGAAATTTCCATATCGCAAGGATAATTGTTTTTTCTTAGTATACGAATCAACCCACGGTTCAGCCTTGATCCAGAGACTCCCGCTGTCAAATCAGCCAAAAGCCTACAGTCCCGCCGGGTTGCGGCCAAAACAAATGCCTGCTTAAACAGGTCATTACACTTGAAGATTTGTTTTTCATGTCCCTTGATAAAAAACAGTGCCCGCCTGTTTTGTCCCTTTTCCGCCAGGATCCGCGTGAGCCTCTGGATTATGCAATCCTTGTCGTCCTTTTCGGATTTGATGTAGTTGTCATATTCCCGTTCCACCTGGCCCATGGGACCGCATATCGCATGCAATATGAGCTTGTCCGCGGCCCGTACAGGGATGGGACCTGCCATGGCCCGTTTGCACCAAGTGGCAAAATTATCATGATGTCCCAAACGATTCCATATCAATGCCATCTCACCCATCAGCACAGGGTCGTTTTCCGGTTCGACTGTTTGAATCAATTCCAATGCTTCCCCAGGGTGATGTTTGTCCACCAATCGTTTGATCGTGCGCAGTTCCTTGCCCTCCTGCTGATGTTTCAGGACCCGGTAAACCAGACGTTCAACGTCCTCCAAAGGGGGACTGGGTGTCAGGTGTACACACAACCTTTTGTAGGACAAGCCTTTGCACTGCTTTGATGGTGTGGTCACGGAAAACAGGACCTGTGCCCTCTTATTTTTTACCATGAATTCCAGTTTCCCTTGGTCTTTTTCTGCACTGAGTCCGAGTAACTTTATGTCCTTGTCATGGATGAAATCAAGCACCTCCTTTTTTAATTCCTGCATGTCATTCGGACCAATGGGAGACGCATACAATGATATGGAAAACAGTATCAATGCTATTATGGGCAACGCCTTGTGTCTCATGGAGTTTTTAATGCCTTTTTATTCGCCTGCCCAACAATCTACCTATCTGGGATTCGTAAAACAACAGGTAAGACGGTAGCCAGTTGATGTTGGCACCCCACAGGGTGGTGACAAGTGCTGCTGGTTTCAGCACGAATTTCAAGGTCCTGGAAGGTTTTTCCAGGACCCTACGCCTGAGAGATTCCGGGATATAACCGATAACCTTTTCCAGGTCCTGGATGTTGTTAGCGAGGTCCGATTCAGGGTGTACGAAAAAGGTTGTCCCCCGGTAGTCCACTGGTTGTTCCATCAATGTCTCCAGCCAGGTCTCCGGGTCCTGTCCGCTGACCCTGGCAGCCAACGCCGCCATGGGGGTGCCGGGTAACGGGACGTATTTGTATGTATAAACAAAGGCCTGCGGCAGGTGTTTTACCGTCCATTCCATGGACTCCAGCATCTCTTTTCGGGTTTCTGTTGGTACCCCGATTATGTTTTCCACTGCCACCGTTATTCCGTTTGCACTCAAATCCCTGACCAGGGCGACCACGTCTTCCAACTTGAAACGCCGTCCCATCAGGTCCCGGTATATACGCGGCACAGCGGACTGAAGTCCTATATTTACGTGCCTGCATCCTGCATCGGCCAGTTTCCTGACCAGGCTCCGGTCCATTCGAATGGGCGCCATGTATATGTCAAAGGGCCGGTTTACGTCCCGTTTCCAGGCCTCGAAAAACGTTTCCAGCCACGAGCGTTTTACCGGGAATATGTCATCCATGAAATGGAACCACCTGACCTTGTATCGGGTCTTTGCCTCGCTGGCCTCCTGGACCACCTTCAATGGGTCCCGAATCCTGTAGTAGTGCCTGGGATTCGGGGCCGTACGCCTGAACCCGGTCCCTGAAAAACAGTAACTGCACGAAAAAGGGCACCCCCTGCCGGCCATTATTATACCGAACACGGCACCATGCTCCTGGTAAAGAGTCCGGTCCGGAAACGGTATCTGATCCAGGTCAGTAACAAACGGTCGCGCTGGATTCCTTATGACCCCTTCCTGCCGTTTGAACCACAAATTCCTGATTCGGGAAGGGTCACGTCCCGAATCCAGTGCATCGACCAACTCGAGGAAGGCGTCTTCCCCTTCACCGATGACCACAAAATCACCCAGGTCATGCTTCAAAAAGAACTCCGCGGAACTGGTTGCCATGGGGCCGCCCACGACGATTGGAACACGGCTTTTTTGTCTGACCAACCTGATTAGTTTGACAACATTGTACATATTGCTGATGTTTACCGTGAATGCCAGCAAATCAGGGGATTTGGCCAGGATTTCAGAAACCGTATCTTGCAGCCTTCCGCCCAGGAGGGTCTCCAATCCGGGGATTCGGACTCGATAATTGGCAAACAAGGCAGGCCTGTAAACCAGGGTTGCCTGGTGCCCTGCCGATTTCAGCACAGCGGACAGGTATTCAATGCCCAGGGCCTCCACTTGTTCGTTGTAAAATACGACTCTCACAGGCCTATTTTATCATAAAAGGATAAAGGAAGGGAGGAATAGGAAATGCAAAGGAATCTTCTATCTGAGGATATTTTTAGACCACCTTGTTTATCAAGGCATTACGAAACATCCGGTCAAAATCGTCCATTCCGACAAAAAGGGGATTAGGGCAAATATTTGGTGGTCATGGCCACGCATTTATATGTATTTATAGTTTTTTTTGAATTGCAAGATTTCGCGAGGGTGTTACAAAGTCCCCCCCGCCTGTCCGTGGCCGTTGACCGAGGCCGTGACCGTTGGCCGAGTCCGTAGGCCGTTGACCGAGGCCGTGGCCGTTGACCGAGTCCGTAGGCCGTGGAGCGCAGCCGCAGGCTGCGTCCCGATGCCAGAGGCCCGATGCCAGAATCCCGAAAACCAGTCACCTGCACAATCCCCACACCATCCCATTCAACCGGTCGAGTGTCCGGATCAACGTTTCCATTTCTCCATCATCCACCAGGCCCAGCATGCGAATGATATCCAACGCAGCGGCCAGTTCCCTGCCCGAGCCGTAGGCAACGGTAAAATGGTACCTGCGGTCCCTGCCTGTCCTGCCCGCGCCTTCCGCAATGT
>WGCQ01000122.1 GCA_015493765.1 Deltaproteobacteria bacterium | reverse complement strand
GCCTCGGGCGTCGGGTTCGGGTTTCGGGCCGCAACCTGCGGCTGCTTTCGGGACGGCCCGTGGGCCTTTCGGGAAACTTCCGTTGTAACCGGAAACCACGGTCTCGGTTAACGGCCTCGGACTCGGCCAACGGTCAACGGCCTCGGGCGTCGGGTTCGGGTTTCGGGCCGCAGCCTGCGGCTGCTTTCGGGACGGCCCTGCGGGCCTTTCGGGAAACTTCCGTTGTAACCGGAAGGTCACGTCCTCGGTCCACGGTCACTGCCACGGTCTCGGCCAACGGCCACCGCCAACGGCCACGGATGTTCAAGGATTAACGTGAACCGTACGGACCTCGGTTTGGACGGTGTGCCCGTCAATGTCTTTGCTATAGGCAGAAAACGTGTACGTCCCCGCTGTTAGACCCGTGATCTCGCGTCTCACATCCTGGACGTATGAGCGGGCCAGGGCTTTGACTTCCGACGCAGACAGGCCACGCTTGTAAATGAACAGGTCGTCGATGCCACCCTGAAAGTGATGGCTTGGGGAGCCATAGCAACCACCATTATTTCCTCGGCCTATCTGGACGCAGCCGTTTCCTTGCAGGTCACCGGTTTTAGAAACGGAACCATCGGCAACGCCATTCACGTACAGGGTGATTCGGGACCCGTCGTAAACCATGGCTACATGCACCCACTTGTTCGCCGTAATGGGGGTGTGGCCTTTGACTCGGGCCCAGGTTCCATTGGCATAGATACTGCCCGCGAGCATGTTGGAGGACAACCCCAGCGTGAAGGGACCGTTTTTTGTGATGATTCGCTGCTGCGATGATGGATTTTCCGGATAGATCCATGCGGCGATGGTCAGGCCATGCCCCGCGATCTGTGACAGGTCTGGGGCATTTGACCCGAGTTGTACGTAGTCGTCCACCCCGTCGAGCCAGACGGCACCATGGTACTTGCCATGCCCAAATGTTGGCATCTGTGTGTTTTTATAAAGATGATAGGCATCGCCTGCGGCAAATCCGGTCAGCGGCGAGGCCAGATGGATCGTCTTGTCATTTTTAATGTTATTTACCACGTAATGGGACACGGTTGACACGGCGTTTGCAGCAGCACCGTCAAGGGCTTTGACGAACCACCCGTCATAGGCTCCGGTGTGATAACTCAATTTATATCGACTGGTTTCATGGATGCTGCTTGACGTGGTGCCGGTATCTGCTGTCTCGTAGTCACCCTGATCGAGCTTGCCGTTGTTGCCATGCAGCGATTCATCAGCCACCTGTTTGCCCCCGTTTTCGTCGAAGGTCCAGTGGGCTACCAGGCCGTCGTCCCCCTGGAATGCAATGCTCACTATCGCGGGGGTTGGACTTTCGGCGTGGACCGCAATGGTGAAGTGGTTTTGACGCACCGTGGAGCCGTCAGCGGGTGTTGGCTCGATGAAACGGATCGACGCTGTGGCCGGGATGCAATCGGTCAGATTGATTTTGCACGACTTGCACGATAAATGGCCCGAGGCGTACCCGAAATCTGCGCAAGTCTTTCCTCCAAAATCGTTTCCATCGCATTCTTCCCCCTGATCGATGACCCCGTTGCCGCAGAATTTCGGTGCAGGTCCTTTGTTCAGGAACCACAGGATGAAATCAACGATCCGTTCCCGGACCGTGTCCAGGGATTCGGGATCCAACTTATCCGTCTTGAGGCTTTGTACATACTGATACGCCGAGTACACCGTTGTGGGACAGCAGTCGGACCGGGGATGCTCCTTGCAGCACGTGCCCCGTTCCTTGATCAACTTCAACAGGAGGGTCAGGTATCGCACGTCATCCACGCCTTCACGGAATCCTTCCCATTGAATCGTGTCAATGACGCCGTTCGTGGTGGGATAGACGAAATTGTGATCGCGATACCTTGTGGAGTCGAAGTCGTCCCAGATGTTGTTCATGGACCAGTCGTACGCAAAGTCCATGGATATGTCATACCCCTTTTGCCAGAGCAGCAGGCCATAGTTTCTGCGGTATTTAGCCGGTTTTTCTTCCCCCACTTGTGGATCTCCATAGGAGCCCACCAGGTGTCCGTTTTTGTGGTACAGGTCGGCGATGGCTGGGTCGGGAACGCGGCTCACGATGGCCAGGTCCAGGATGTCAGCCACGGCGATCGCGTAACTCGCTCGCTGGGCGTCGAGTACCTTTGCCCCGCCAGCATGGACCGCTGCGATTCGTGCCCTCATGTCCGGATTGTCCAGGTTTTGTTCGTCAGGGGCGTACACGTACAGGTCGGACACTCCTGCTGGTGCCAACGTTTTCAGCAGGTCCTGCACCCCCGCTTTAACATCGTTTGCCGTGCTAAGAAACCAGAGGTCCACGTAGTAAAGGCGCTTGTTCGACATGCCTGCATCATGGCGCAGGGACAAAAACTGCAGGAGGGCGTCGTTTCCGCCCTGCGAGTAGAGGGTTGGGTTTTTAACGCCGTGGTCTGCGAGGTCCTTCAGTTCGGCTCGGATCTGTTCCACGTTGCGATTTGTACTGGAGATGGTCCCCTGTTTGGAAATTCGTGATGCATAGTAGAGGCTGACCTGCACGAGAGGGTCAGGCAAGGTGAAGGGCAGGACGTGCACCTTGAGTGCGATTTGCCCCAAAATTCGGTTTGCATTTTTGATGCGCAGATTGGTTTCGTACGTACCGTCAACAGCATGCTCCGGAACATGCACGGTAATCCAGAATTGCTTGTTAGTGTGTGCCGGAATATCCACTGGCTTCAGGTCTGTGCTGTCTGAAACCGCAAATTCATCGTTCGTTGGCCTCTTGGGGACACCAGGGATGCCCGATGGATCGCTGATCTTTACGTACTTGCCGGATCCGAGTTTGACGAAATTATCCTGGCCTTCCACCTTGACGAGGCTATCGTCCTTGAGGAGCAATTCCGGTGTCAAATGCTTGTGCTTCAGGTCAGTGATGCTGTATCCCGCCTGATACCAGACCTTGACCACGCGAATATCAACCGCATCGGCGGGAATGGTGCCTGCCGGTCCCTTAAGGTCATCGAATACAAAAGTCAGTGCCGAGATGTCCTGTTTGGCACGAATCACAAACGTGGCCGGTTCAAATTCGCCTGGCGTGGCTTGGATTTCTGTCTGGTATCCCGGGGTATCGTTCGAAAGGTCGTCGCCAGGTAGAATTGCGCTGTCAGTGATGGCAGGCATCTGGTACACAACAATAGATGTGCCATCATCTATCCGTCCGTTGCAGTCGTCGTCTTTTCCATCCGCGATTTCCCTGGCACCGGGATGGACCGTCTCATCCAGGTCATCGCAATCCCCATCAACGGTCGTATAGCCGTCGTTATCCGCGTCCGGGTCACACACATCCCCCTTGCCGTCCCCGTCGTAGTCCGCCTGGTCCGGATTCGCCTTGTTGGGACAGTTGTCCTTGGCATTGGGTATGCCGTCCTTGTCGTCATCGTCCCCAAACTCATCGCCTTTGGCATCCACGTCCGTATTGGTCTGGTCCGGTTTTATCACATCGGGATGGCTGACCTGGTCATTGGTTACGCCGTCTTCGTCCCTGCCCGAATCCACGCAGTCCGTAATGCCGTCACCATACGTATCCTTGAATCCTTGCCACGTGTCCATGACAGTGTCACCTTTATCAGGGGCAAAGATATCTTTTACGCCTGGTATATCCGGATTGATTTGACCGTCTTCACCCACCACTGCCCCTTCATCCCTGCTGAGATCAAAAAAGGCATCATCCCGGGTAACACTGTTTGCATCCTGTCCCTTCAGGTCAGGTGTTGGAGCATCTGTCCTGTACGCATCCAACCCGCCTGTTACATCGTTTTCGTGGTGTCCTGGCAATGAATTGTTGGCATTACAACCGCTCCAGAAGATATTCATGGCCACTACACCAAGAATCCATATCAATGATTGCATTCTGCGTTCAAGCATGTATCAAACCATTAAAAAGGGTTGAAAACATTGTATTATATAAGGGACTCATTGTCGAGGAATCTTTGATGTCCCCTATTACCTGTCAAATTTGAGGACAAAGGACACTGAAAGTGGTTCAGATACGCGGAGTTAAGCCCATTTGAGATCAGGTATATAGCATGGGTAACAATTACGCACAGATAGGCCGCTTGCAGTACCTTATCTAAGGCCGAAGGGCATACGAGGGTCAGGACACCAATTGTTCACGAGCCGCCGGCAATAATGGGCGGGCACGGACCTTGCAAAACCCCTTGCAATCCCATAGAATTATGCTGTGAGTAAGATGATCCCCAAAAACCCGCACGACGAGTTCTTCAAGGCCGTGTTCGGCAAGCCTGAAAACACGGCTGAATTCCTGCGAAAGTTCCTGCCGACTGAGGTCAGTGCAGTACTGGACCTGAATTCCCTGAAACTGGTAAAGGACAGCCTGGTGGGCAAGGAACTGAAATCGTACTATTCGGACCTGCTGTTCACGGTGAAATCGAGAAAAAACATTGGGTACGTCTACATCCTGTTTGAGCACAAGAGTTACAAGGACCGTATGCTGCCCCTGCAATTGTTGCGCTATATTATTAGGTTGTACGACCGCCACCTGCGTACACGCAAGGACACAAAACATCTGCCTTTCGTGGTACCTGTTGTGTTTTATCACGGAAAGCTGGCTTCTGAATACCTGCGGCTGAAGGACCTGTTTTTGGGTGATGAGGTCCTCTTACGCTATGTGCCTGATTTTGAATACGATTTTGTGAACATCACCCAGGAAGATGACGCAAGACTGCGTGGGGAGGGGGAAATCCACGCAGCCATGCTGTTGATGAAGCACATCTTTGATCCGGATTTCCCTGCGCGGGTGCCCGAGATCATGGAATTGTTGTCCAGGATATACGATGCCCAGACAGGCATCGAGGCCATAAGCTTGTATTTGCAGTACATCGTAGCCGGGGCCGTGAATGCGGACCCGGATGCATTGTTAAAGACCCTGAATCAACAAGGAGGTAAGCTTATGCCTTCATTAGCAAAGAAACTATACGATGAAGGCCTGGAAGACGGGCTGCAGGAAGGCCGACAGGAAGGATTGCAGGAGGGTGTACAGGCTGCAAGAAGCATGCTGCTCGACCTGATAGAGGTCAAATTCGGGACCATTGACCCGGCCCTCTCAGACCAGATCAACAAGATCACAGACCTGAATACACTTCAAAAACTAAGCCGTGCTGTCAAAACCGCTGATTCCCAGCATGATATTTTGAAGACATTCCGGGATTGACCGGTCACCACGACCAGACGAGGACGAGGGTGTTGATTTGATGGCAAATTCAGGGCGGATTTAGAACCCGCCCTTTTGGGCAATGCAAAGTAAGTCCTTAAAAAATGTAGTATTATTGCCGCCAGGATGGCGGCGAGCCAGGCCAGCATGGATGCTGGCGGTCCAATTAATCCGACATTTCCAACACACTTTCGGACGTCTGCGGTCCACAGATTTTTTGATTGTTTTTCGGAATAAAAAAATCCCCGGGCACCGTCCTACTCTCCCATGCCGACTCCGGCATAGTACCATCGGCGCTGGAGGTCTTAACTACCGTGTTCGGGATGGGAACGGGTGTTGCCCCTCCGCCATGGGCACCCGGGGATATATCCTGAGTCCAAATCGCAAACTGATTCGCGACTCGGTCGTTGATTTAGCCTGCGAATTAGGGGGCCTGGCCTACTGTTCCAATCGCCAGCACTCGTATATCGTGCCATTTTCGTGCAAGAAAAGAGGCACTTCCGGAATCAGCCTGGGTAGTTGTGTTTGATGTGCGGTGTATATCAGGGTTATATCGGTCCGGCAGGCAGAGATGCTGGATTTGAAATTGGTACAGTTTTGTCACAGTGGCTGCATTTGATCCATAAATCCCGCCAAATCAATACCCGCGTGGCCGCCTGCGCTCCACGGCGTCGTCACCACCACGATCCACACGGTCACTGTCTCGGTCAACGGTCACTGCCCGCTGTACCCAAAGACCCTCATCCTTCTTTGATCACCAGTTCCTTCAATACCACGAACAGGACCCGCAGTGACGCAGGGTCTGCGTGGTCCAGCATGCGTCTTATCCGGGCTCGCAGTTCCTTTTCCGGTTGTTGCAGGGGAAAGAGCAGCAGTTCGTAGGGTTCCACGCCCAAACCCGCGGCCAGGCCTTCCAGGGTCTTCACCGTAATGTTCTGTTTGCCCGTTTCCAGGGCGGACAGGTATTTCGGGTGTATGCCCGCGGCCTCGGACAGTTCCTCCTGGGTCATGCCCTTTTGCATTCTCAGCGCCTTGATGCGACGACCCAGTTGTTCGATCAGATCCATGGTAGTTACGATAAAGGATGTAAATTTGGGCGGAACAAGATATATCTTACTTTTTGCGAAAAAAGTAAGATATATCTTGACAAAAAATTTTCACTTCAATATCCTATATCTGTCTTATTAAGAGGAGGTTTTCATGAAACGCCACAATTCAAAATTGAGGGTCCTGGGTTACGTGTGGGCTGCTGTCCTGGCCCTGAGTGCATGGTCATGCGGTGGCGGGGGGAGTACAGGACCAGGAACCAACACAGGCACGGATAACGGCGGCGGGGGCTTTACCTGCACCCAGTGCGATCCCAGTACAAAACCCAATATCGACACCCAGTGCCAGCAGGTGCAATGTAACTATAATACCTGTCTGTGGCAGGTCACCAACCTGGCCAATGGCACGGCCTGTACCATGACAAACGGCAACCGTGGCCAGTGCATCAACGGGTCCTGCGGCCAGTGCAACAACAACGGCACCTGCGATGCAGCAGCAGGCGAGAACTGCCAGAACTGCCCATCGGATTGTGGGTGTCAAAATGGCCAGACTTGCCAGAACGGGCAGTGTACGAACTCTGGTCCAACTTGTGGAGATGGTAAATGTAATGGGAGTGAAAATTGTCAGACTTGTCCAGCGGATTGTGCGTGCCCGAGTGGTCAAAGTTGCCAAAATGGACAATGTGTGAATTCTGGTCCAACTTGTGGAGATGGTAAATGCAATGGGACTGAAAATTGCCAGACTTGTCCAGCGGATTGCGGGTGTCCAAGTGGACAGAGTTGTCAAAATGGAAAGTGCGTTGATAATCCTAAGTGTGGAGACGGCAAATGTGATGCCAATGCCGGTGAAAACTGTTCAACTTGTCCTACAGACTGCGGTCAGTGCTGCGGGAACGGAAAATGTGAATCAAATTATGGTGAGAACTGCTCAACCTGTTTCCAGGACTGCAAATGCGGTGCTGGACAAACCTGTTACAACGGTTTCTGTTGTACACCCAAAACGTGTAATCAACTGGGTTGGGAATGCGGCAGTGGCAGTGATGGTTGTGGAGGTACTGTAAACTGCCCTAACTGTCAATCCTCATATATTTGTCAAAACCATCAATGTAAGTACTCCAAATCTTGTCCGAATGGAAAATGCGATCCCGGAGAAACTTGTTCATCATGTCCTCAGGACTGTGGCTACGGTGACGGATGTACCCCAGGTCAAACCCAACAGCAACCCTGCGGCAAGTGTGGACATAAGACTCGTACATGCAGTAGTTCTTGTCAATGGGGCAGTTGGAGTTCTTGTACTGGTGAAGGAGAGTGTTCACCTGGTCAAACAAAACAGCAAGATTGTGGAAACTGTGGTCATCAAACGAAAACATGTAATAGTTCCTGTCAGTGGGGCTCTTGGGGCTCATGTACTGGTGAAGGTGAGTGTTCACCTGGACAGACAGGGACATCGCAGTCTTGTGGTAAGTGCGGAACCAAGACACAGAGATGCGACTCAAACTGTCATTGGGAGTGGGGCTCATGTACTGGTGAAGGTGAGTGTTCACCCGGACAGACAGGGTCATCGCAGTCTTGTGGTAAGTGCGGAACCAAGACACAGAGATGCGACTCAAACTGTCATTGGGAGTGGGGGCCATGTACTGGTGAAGGTGAGTGCTCACCCGGACAGACTAAACAGCAAAATTGTGGAAACTGCGGTCATCAAACCCAAACCTGTAATTCGAGTTGCTATTGGGGCGGTTGGGGGTCATGTACTGGTGAAGGCGAATGCTCACCTGGGCAAACCCAGACACGAGATTGTGGGGAATGCCATGGAACCGAAAAGAGAACCTGTAATAGCAATTGTCAGTGGAGTTCCTGGAGTACTTGTGTAGGAGGACAGGATAGTTACTGCAATGATAATAACCGATGTACCAACGATAAATGTGAAAATGGAAACTGTACTCATGACTCGGTATGTAGCAGCGGATATGTCTGCTGTGATAAAGGACGAGTAGCCTGTATGGGCCACGACAAATACTATTTCCCTGGAAACTCAGTAGTTAACGAACTTGGTCCAGATAATTGGTATAGTGCAGTTTCCCTTAAATCTGTAGCCTCTGATTGTGATGGTGATAAGGTAGATTATTATAATAATAATATGGGACGAATTTATCCATCTTCCGATTTGGACTGGGTAAGTGTCCATATGGATAGTGATTCTTGGCATTGTAGTATAGACCCAGAAGTTACTATTAGTATGGGTAGTGATGTAATGGCCTGTATGTTTTATGTAGAAGATAACGGTAACATTCCAACACCCAATTGTCTGGGAGATTCTCACTCTGGAGATTATCAAGGTTTCTCAGTGTGTTGTATTGGTGGTATAGATAACCAACCGGTTTCGCTTTCTATGAATTTTAGCAGTACTTCGGTAGGTACTGGAACTCTTTATATCGGATTTAGTCCATTTGGTGATGGAAATGTTTGTGATAATGACGTCCTTTGGGAACTATTAAGCGTTCGGTTTTGAAATAAAGAATCCCAACAAAAACTCAACGCCCGCTGACTTAAGCCCTCTGAAGGAAATTTATCAGGACTTTGACGCACCCCGCGGGATGTTTCCGTTGACATCGAAAACGTGCCACCACGACCAGGCGAGACGCCTGGATTACAAGCCGGCGCGGCCGAGGGTGTTGATTTGATGGCAAATTCAGGGCGGGTTTGGAACCCGCCCCTACGAATATTGTGTAAATTCAGGGTATTACATTACAAGACAAATTGTGTGTTGTAACGACTTTTTCAACACCCTCCGCCAGCCTGCCTGGTCCGCCGGCGTCCCGCCGGCAATAATGGGCGGGTCACGGACCTTGCAAAACCCCTTGCAATCCCATAGAATTATGCTGTGAGTAAGATGATCCCCAAAAACCCGCACGACGAGTTCTTCAAG
>WGCQ01000121.1 GCA_015493765.1 Deltaproteobacteria bacterium | reverse complement strand
TCCAACTTTACACTCCAAATTACAAGGGAGTTTTTTGCACCCAAATTACCTGTCAAATTTGAGGACAAAGGTTGCAGATGAGCCAACTGCGATGTCTTCGGATGCTTGGTAAAGAAGGGTTTGTGATGACAGTAAAAAAGAAAATACCCCAGAAATCAACGAAAGAATGAGGATTTCCTGACACGAGTATCCCCAAAACCAGATTTTTACCCCAACCAGGCCAGTGGAGGGTGTTGAAAAAGTCCCAGTTGGAGCGCGGACGTCCTCGTCCGCCTGGTACCCGGGGCTCCTGGCCCGGAATGGAAAACATTTATTTTTCAATGCCTTACATCGTATCACCCCAAAGGGCGGGTCTGAGACCCGCCCCTACGATCCAATACCAAATCCATCAAATCAACACCCTCCAGCGGCCTGCGCTCCACGGCTTTCGTCACCACCACCATCCCCACGGCCACGGCCACGGACTCGGACACGGCCAACGGCCAACGGTCACGGTCAACGGACTCAGGCATCGGGTAATTTTGTTGGACCGCCAGCATCCCTGCTGGCCTGGGTCGCCGCCATCCTGGCGGCAATAATTTTTTGTTTTTCAAAAATTTACGTCGCGTCCCCAAAAGGGCGGGTTTGGAACCCGCCCCTACACCTGCTGTAAATGCATGCAAATACGCTGCTATGGCTACCAAATGCTTACCCTAATCCCCTGTACACCTATTTTGTCAGAATGGACGATTTTGTGCCTTGGTTTTGTAATGCTTTGATAAATAACGTACTCTAAAAATAGCCTGTATCGAAGATGCCTCAGAGATGAAATTTCAGATGAGGTATCCATAATATGGTGATATAATAGCCCGCTGGAACGAGACCAGGAGACTTTACACGGGGGGCGTTATGGCATCCGGGACACAGGCCAGGGCCATAGAGGTAATCAAGGCGAACAACGGCAGGATCACCCTGCCCGCATTGACGGCACAGATGGGCACGGACCGCATGAGGGCACTGCAGGCGTTAAAGGCCCTGATGAAGCGTTACAGGTGCAACCTGCTGGTCACGGACGACGGGGATATCATCTATGATTTCGGCAGGAGTTTCAGGGCTGTAGAACCCTTTGTCAGCCTGGTGATTACCTATGTCGCCGCGTTTTTCATCATGCTGTGGCGGTTGGTGGAGTCAGGGATTTTGTACGTGGTGTGGAGCATAGTGGGCAGCATAGGTAGAATCACTCCGATCGTAGGCTTGATATTCTTGGGTCCAGGGGGATACATACTGGGAAAACTGATGGAAAATGACATAGCTGCTCTTGACCTTGATGAACTGAGAAAACGGCTGAAAAAGCACAAAGACAACCCTGATGACACGGATACGCTTTTCAACCTGGTTGGCATGGCCACGCCCCAGCCCACCAGGCGGGTCTGGGAATTTTCCATGCCTGACCCCGATATCTCCAAGAAGCATCTTTTCGGGTCCAGACTAAAAGCCGAGTTTGATAACCTGAAGCACTGGCACAAACCCAAGCACCACCAAGATCGCCTGTTCATGGCCTATGTGAATCGGGTAGGAGGCCTGGTTACGCCCATGGAATGGGCCATGCTGTTCGATACGGACCTGCAGGACGCGGAGGACCGGATTACGAAATTGTACGCGGAATACGACGCGGATGTAAAGGTCAGCGACACAGGGGAACTGGTATTTGATTTCACCAGGGCCCTGGGCAAGGATTACGGTATTGAGCCTGCGCCCCGTTTCTACGAGATGATTTTCCGGCGCCAGGTGGTGGGGGCCTCGACCCGATTGCCCCTGTACTCTTACGTGCTGCTGACGCTATTTGGGTACACGGTGTTTGGGTTCATGTTTGCAGGGGCCTTCCTTTTCCATCATATCAATCTCGATCTCGGGAGTACCTGGAACACTATTGTACTTGGCATAGTGATTTTCAATCTCATAAGTCAATTTTTTCTCAACGAAAATTTTCGCCTGCTTTCGTTTGCATTCATGCTGCTTATTCCCTTGGCGGTGGCCATGGTCTTTGGCATATTTGGGGTGGACCTCCTGAAAGACCCGGATCTTCCTTTGTTCAGCCTGGGTGGGTTCCTTGCCCTGTGGTACGGGGGCGCGTCCCTTGGCTTCTTTTACATGCTGTTCAAGGTCTTTGGGCTGGTGGTCCTGTTCAGCCGGCGTAATTTGTGGTTCAGGATGGCCATGCACGGGTACCTGGTTACCCATGACTACCGTATACCCGCGGACCGAAAAGAGGCGGCAGAGGAATTGAATAAGCTCACGGCCTTCAGGGTGCATGTGCCATCGAACAAAGGATTCACCAGGGCCATTGCCGCGCTGGGTGGCGAACTGGCCGCGCCCCAGGACCCGCAGGCGCCTGCATTCTTCGTGTTCAACCGCCTGAAGGCGCAGCAGGCCGCGGTCGGCACGATCGAACCGGAACAGGCCCCGGGTGAACAAAAGGTGGTCTATGAAAGCGGGGACACGGACACGGATGCAACGGCCCCCACCCACGCTTACGGCAAAAAGATAGCAGCCGGTATCGTGGCAGGTGTAGTGGTCATCTCGATGTTTGGGTCCATTGCCTTTGGCGCCCTGATGTTGAAACAAAATATTGTTGAATACAGGAGGATGAAAAAAGAGGCCAGGGCCGCGGAAAAACGGTACAAAAGAGTTTGTCCGTTTTGTAAGAAATACGAGAAATTATGCAAGGATGGGGATGGCAAGTCGTGCATGTTCTGGGCACATGACCTGATTCATCTCGACGTCAAAAGGGACCGGGAAAAGGCATTCAAGTACTCCTGCCAGGCGTGTGGGAATCTGGATGCGAACGGCTGTGACGGCTGCGATTATTTGTTTCAAAAGATACATCCCCACGACAGGGGCATTGCAAGGCGGTTGTGCAACCAGGGGGTCCCGGCGATGTGCAACCGGTTGGGGATCCTGATGGAGATCGGCAAGGGGGGACCTAAGAACCCAAAAGGCGCCCTGGCCATGTACAAAAAGACGTGTGACATGGGTGAAAGCGTGGGCTGTTATAATCTTGCGCTCAGTCTGGCGAAAGGTGACGGGGTGCCGAAGGACCTGAAACGGGCATGGCTCTATTTTTCAAAGGCATGCCGGATGGGGTACCAGGATGCCTGTGACGAAATGAAATCCCTTGCAGAGGGCAAGGCAGCGGATGCCTCACTGGCAGAAACCCTGTGTGACACGGGGGATGCGGATGCTTGCAACAAACTGGGCGGCATCCTGAAACAACAGGGCTCACAAAGCCATGCCATACAGGCCTATGCCAAAGGATGCGACCTGGGAGACACCGAATCATGCCTGCATGCGGCCGAATTGCTGGGATCGGGCCGGGACGTGAAGCACCTGAAAACCGCGTTGCTTTACTATGGCAGGGCTTGCGCTTCAGAGGATTCCGAATTGTGTAGCAAGCGCAAGGATTTTATTGCCCACCACCGGTCGGCAATCATACAATGGTGCAATTCATTGGGTGCCGACCTTTGCCTGGGTGTGGCCAGGGGATTAAAGACGGATTTCCCGGGGCTTGCTGTGAAGGCGTACCGCAGGTCCTGCAAACTGGGTGACCCAAAGGGCTGTTACTTGCTGGGCGGCATGCTGGAGGGCAAAAGAAACATGGCACGCAAAAAAGAGGCATGGAAGGCCTACTTAAAGGCGTGCAGGGACGAATACAAGGATGCCTGCGACAAATTTGGGGATATGCTGGGGAACCTTCCTGACAGGAGGCTTGCAAAGGTCCTGTGCCATCAAGGGAAGGCGTATGCCTGCACGATCATGGGGCTGATGTGGCAATTAGGCAAGGGCGGGCCAGAAAACCATGGAAAGGCCAGGGCCTTTTTCAAGCAGGCGTGTAACATGGACTTCGGGCAGGGGTGCATGTTGCTGGGAAACAGCCTTAAAGGCGACAAGGCATGGATGTACCTGTCCAGGGCATGCGAACTGGGCGTTGATGAGGCGTGTGAAAGAATTTTGGATATGGGCAAAACGGTGGGTAAGGGCAGGCAAGTGGCGCGATTGTTATGCGAGCAGGGTAAGGTGCGATACTGTTACGAACTGGGCAGGATGATGGAAAATGGCAAAGGCGGCCAGAAGGACATGGCAGGGGCAATGGCGGGGTATGATTTGGGCTGCCGGCAGGGGCATTTGACGAGTTGTGTTAAATTGGCAGATTACCTGGTGAAGCAGGGTGAGGGATCAGGCGAAATGAAATACCTGGTGAGGGCGGCAAAATTGTACGAACGGGCGTGCAAGCAAGACAGTGGGTCTGGTTGTAAGCAGTTATCCTCTTTGTCGAAGGACAAGAAATACTCACGTACACTGGACAACAATCTTTGCAAACAGGGGGATGCATTCGCATGTAACGAACTGGGTGTTTTGATGTTGCAAGGCAAATACGGTCCCAGGGATATCAAGGGTGCCTTTGACAGGTTAAAGGAGGCTTGCCGCCTGGGTCTGGGAATGGGTTGTTTCAATGCAGGCATCGCGCTGGACACCGATAGCAATGCAGACGATGGCAAGGTTTTGGCTTTCTACATGAAGGCATGCGAAAAAGGGGTTGAAGATGGATGTAAAAAGATCGATAGTGCGATCGATACCGCAGGCACGAACCATGTATTCAGCAGGATATGCACCGAGGGAGGGTATGGGCCCGGATGCAGACGACTGGGATTATCATTGACCGGGTCAACGGACAGTGAATCCTCCTCAGAGGGGCCTGTTACCTGGTTCCAAAGGGCATGCGACCTGAAAGACCCGGACGGGTGTTATTACCTGGCAAGGTATATCCAGAGTAACTCAACCGACGGGCCAGGCCTTGCAAGGGCCAGGCGGATTTACAAAAAGGCGTGTGATATGGGCAGTGCCAAGGCCTGTTTTTCCCTGGGTTGGATGATGGAGTATGGTGTCGGAGGTGGCAGGGACATGCAAAAAGCGGTCCGGATGTATCACAAGGCGTGCCGGAAAGGACAAGAGGATGCGTGCAAGGCCATGTATTTCCTGCTGAGGGCCCAGAAACGAGACCGAAAGTGGGCACAGGCGTTGTGTAAGGCAGGGGACCCGGAACTGTGTTACAAGGCAGGCTGGTGGATGTCCACGGGCCAGTACGGACACAAGGACATAAAAGGGGCACTGAAGATGTACAAAGAGGCATGTGCCGAAAAACACGGCAAGGGGTGTTTCCAGGCGGCCCGCATCGTGCAGGCCTCAGGCGGGCCTGGCGCAATGAAAGCCGCATGGAATTTATATGTCAGGGCATGGAAATACAAGTACAAGCCTGCCATAGTAGCGGCCTTCAAACTGCTGGAATCCGGCAAAGCAGGTGTGACGTTGGCAACTGGACTATGCAAAAAAGGGGATGGCCTGGCATGCAGCGAATTGGCCTGGCGGAAATACAACAGAATGGCCCTTACGAACGCATCCATGGCCGTATACGGGAAGCATTGCAGCCTGGGCCGGGCCATTGGTCATAAAAACGTGTTGTGCCGGTAAACAGCCGTATCCATACGAGGTCGTACAAGACAACCGTATTGATTGGCGGGGCGGGCCCATGCGGGGCTACGCTTGCCTGGTACCTGGCGACAAACGGTATCGACACCCTGGTGCTGGAGGCCATGGACGAGGGCAGGACACGCCATGAGTTCATCGCGGACGTGCCTGGGTTCCTGTTGAGACAACCGGTAATGACAGACCTGCCATCGGATTGTATCGGTCGGCCAGCGAACTTCATCCTGGCCCATGGACCGGCAATGACGATCGAACAGGCCATAAGGCTGCCCAGGCCTTATTACGTGCCCCTTTACCTGGACAGGGTGGTGGTGTTTTTGCGCTCAAAGGCTGCATTCGCAGGCGCCGGGGTCTTGTACAAAACTCGTCTGGAAGGGATTGAACCTGTTCATAATGGGATGCATGCCGCTGTCATGCGCCAGGGACGCAGCCAGGTCATAGAGGCAAAACTGGTGGTTGACTGCACGGGCGGACGTTCCCGTTTTACCCAGCAGATGGGACTGCCCATGGAACCAGGAGACGAGGTAACGGCATACCGCGGGGTCTACGGCTATGATTACAGCAGGATAACGAGTGCCATGGGCCAGGCCCTGTTTCCTTACGGAAACAACATGTTGACAGGCTTTGCAGCGGCATATTCCACCTGCAATATCTTCTGGGACCCTGAGGCACAAACGATAGACGTACTGGTGGGCGGCAGGTCCGACAGGACAGACCCCATGCCCGTGGTTCAATCAATCAGGCATGCGTTGGGGCTCTCTCCCCAAATCCATGGCTCAGGCGGGGTTATTACGTTGCGCAGGCCGTATTTCAACGTGGCAACGGACGGTTTCATGGTCCTCGGCGAGGCAGCGGGCCACATAAACAGTGCACATGGCTCGGGTGTAGCGGCAGGCATCATGGCGGCACAGAACGCCGCGGAAATCATCAGTCACAGCCTGCAGCATGGAGGTCTCACCCGGGCAAACCTGAACATGTTCGGACCGTTGTTTCTCGGCAGGGGTGGCAATGTACTGGCCTATTACTACCAGGTATATCGTTTTGTCAGTACCCTGACCGCCAGAGAAATACACGACCTTTTTGGACGAGGTCGCCATGCTGATCAAGCAGGGACTCAGGAAGGGATACGTGCAACGCCGGGAGAACCTGAAACACCTGCGCGGTGCCATGGATTTTGCGGGACAAATCCGGGAAAACCTGATCCACAGGGAACGTTTCTTCGCGGC
>WGCQ01000120.1 GCA_015493765.1 Deltaproteobacteria bacterium | reverse complement strand
GGCCGGCAGGATGCCGGCCCCACTCGGTCTCGGCCATGGTCAACCAAAGGCGGGCGGGACGCCCGCGAAACAAGCAGGCGAGGCCGCCTGCGCTCCACACGGCCAACGGTCACGGACTCGGACTCGGACACGGCCACAGACTCGGCCACTGATACCGATTTACGCTTGACCAATCCAAGTCCCATGGATATAAAATAAACATGGTTTTTGTGGTTTGCCGTATTTTCGGTGGACAAAAAAGGAGGTGCCAACTTATGGGTACAAGGCATGCAATAAAAAGTACTGCAACAGGTGTTTTCATGGCCACGGTCCTGCTACTGGGTCTCATGTTGGGCATTACAAAGGCCAGGGCCAAAAGTTCTAACACCCAAAATTCAACCAAGGCGCACGAGTTGTCCTGGAATTTCGACAAGGTACCGGTTGGAAAAATCCCTGAGGGCTGGCGTGTGGAGGCGACGAACCTGCGGGGCGGCCCAATGGAAACGTGGAAGGTGATCAAGGATACGACCGCACCCTCCGGTGACCACGTGCTTGCCATGACCAGCCCGAACCACACGTACCCGGGTACGTTCAACCTGTGCTGGACGAACAAGGTTGCGTTCCTGGACGGCGAGATCCGGGTCCGGTTCAAGGCGAACAAGGGCAGGATCGACCAGGGTGGCGGCGTGATCTGGCGGGCGCAGGACAAGGACAACTACTATATCGCCCGTTTCAACCCCTTGGAGGACAATTTCTGCCTTTATTACGTGCGCCACGGCCGGCGCAGGCTGCTGACCAGTACCCGGGTGAAGTTGCCTGCAAAAAAGTGGCACACCATGAAGATCATCCAGCGCGGCAACCATTTTGAGGCCTTTTTGAACGGCAAAAAATACCTCGAGGGCAAAAACAACCTGTTTAAGAAGGCCGGTGGCGTTGGCCTGTGGACAAAGTCCGATGCGGTGACGTCATTTGATGATTTTTCAGTGAAGATACTCAAACCGTGAGACGCAAAAGGAAGAAACCATGAAAAAGACCGTTTTATGGTTGACTGCAATACTCGTACTGCTCGGCCTTGCGGTTGTGTGGTACTTGATGAAACCGCCTGCAAACAGCAAGGTCGTGGTGGTTTACGTATCCGAGGACCAGGTCTTTTCCGAACCCGTACTGAAGGCGTTTGAAAAGGAAACGGGCATCAAGGTACGGGCGGTCTATGACACGGAAGAGGCCAAGAGTACGGGCACCATGAACCGGCTCATCGCCGAAAAGGCAAATCCACAGGCCGACGTGTACTGGGCAAACGAGCCGATCCGCGCGGAGGTGTTGAAACAAAAGGGCATTAGTGCGCCTTACGTATCACCGAACGCAAAGGGCATACCCGCGCAGTTCAAGGACCCTGACGGCTACTGGACCGGCTTTTCCGCCAGGGCCCGGGTGTTCGTGGTGCACAAGGGCATAAAGGACGTGCCCGGGTCCGTGCGGGATTACACGGACCCCCACTGGAAGGGCAGGGCGGTTATTGCAAACCCCCTGTTCGGGACCACCACCTCCGAGATGGCTGCGCTGTTCACGGTGTGGGGCGATGCCAAGGCCAAGGCGTTCATGGCCGCAATGAAGCGCAACAAGGTGGCCGTGTCCACGGATAACGGTGAGAGCGCGGACTTCGTGGCCTCGGGCAGGTATGCGTTCAGCCTGGTGGACAGCGACGATGCGGTGAATCGCATACGGCACAAAAAGCCGGTCACAATGGTCTATCCTGACCAGGGCAAGGACGGGATCGGCTGTTTCATCGTGCCCAACACCGTGATGCTGATCAAGGGGGCGCGTCACCCCAAGGCCGCCAGACGACTGATCGATTACCTGCTGTCCAAAAAGACCGAGCAAAAACTGGCGTTCGAGGACTGCGCCCAGATCCCGCTGCATCCTGGTGTGAAAATGCCCCCGGAATTGAAATCGATTAATGAAATCAAGGTGATGCACGTGGATTACGCCAAGGTGGCCAAAAAGATGGTCGAGATCCAGCCGTACCTGAAGGGCTGGATGGGGCTGTAGGCACATGACGAAACGCCGTTTCCTGGCATTCATCGTTGTACTGCTGATCATCATCGGCCTGCTACCTGTTTTATCCATGCTGGCCAGGAGCGTGTTCGTGCACAGTAGGCTCAGCCTGAGTGCGTATCGCGGGGTGTTGACGTCCGCCCACCAGTGGGTCCTGATGGGACACAGCCTGGCCCTGTCAATGCTGGTCACGGCCCTGACCGTGGCATTCGGCGTGCCCCTGGGCATCATCATGGGCAAAACGGACATGCCCCTGCGCCGTTTCTTTGCAACCCTGTTCGTGGTGCCCCTGCTCATTCCTTCGTACATCATTGCCGTGTCCTGGTCCGACCTGCTGGGCCGTGAGGGCCTTTTGGCAACACTCCTGAGCCCCAGGGTCACGGGCATGATATCCGGTTGGCTTTTCGGCCTCCCGGGCTGTGTTTTCGTGCTGTTTGCCGTCTTTTTGCCCATACCCATGCTGCTGACCATGGCCTTCCTGCGCACGATCAACCCCCGGATGGAGGAGGCGGGCCGCATGGTGTGCGGCTGGTGGTGCGTGTTGCGGGGGATCACGCTCCCCATGATCATGCCCGGTATCCTGCTGTCCGCGGTGCTGGTCTTTTTGCTTAGTTTCGGCGAGTTCAGCGTGCCCAATTTCCTGAGGTACAACGTGTTTCCAGTGGAAAGTTTCACCCAGTTTTCCGCGTTTTACAACTTCAGGGCCGCCACTGCAGCGGCCGTACCCCTGACCGTGGTCACGTTCCTGGTACTCCTGGCTGAGGCGGCCTTCCTGCGCGAACGCACCTACCAGTTGCGGCCTGCTTCCGATGCCGGGGCACAGGTCGTGATTCCGCTTGGGGCCGGCCGCAAATGGGCGATCACGTTCGTTGCCACCCTGGGCTTCGTGCTCGTGGTGGTGCCCGTGGTGGTGTTGCTCGTCCAGTCCGGTGGCGGGAGTGCCTACGTGGAGGCCTTGCACAGGGCCGGCGGCAGCTTGTTGCGCAGCGTCCTTTACGCGGGGATCGGGGCCACGCTGCTGGTGTTCCTGGGTTTTTTCACGGGCTATTTGATCCACACACGGGCATTGCCGTACTGGCGCCTCGTGGATTCGCTGACCCTGTTTTTGTTCGCCCTCCCAGGCACGGTGATCGGCATCGGCCTGATCAGCCTGTGGAATACGCCGTGGACGAACTTCGTCTATGGCACGCCCGTGATCATCATCCTGGGTTACCTGGCCAGGTACACGGCCCTGACCAGCCGGATCACCGTGACGCAACTCGCCCTGGTCCCCCCGTCCATGGAAGAGGCTGCCCAGGTTGCCGGAGCCTCCTGGTTTCGCAGGGTTACGTTTATCGTGGCGCCAATCGCACGCCGCGGCCTCATCGCAGGTTGGCTGGTAGGGTACATCTTTTCCCTGCGGGATACGGGCATCACCATGCTGGTGTACCCGGCAGGCCACGAGACCCTGCCAGTTCGCATATTCACGCTCATGGCAAACGGTTCGCCTCGGCTCATTGCAGCGCTGTGCATGGTCATGATCATGGCCACGCTGCTGCCAATTGGACTGCTGTGGCTGGTGCCCGGACTCGTAAACAAGAAGGTGGCAGGATGAAGGTCGTAATCATGGACTCCGTATCCACTGCCTACAATGGCACAAAGGCCCTAAATAACGTCTCGATCGAGATCGAGGCGGGCGAGCGCATCGTGATACTGGGCCCTTCGGGTTGCGGCAAGACCACGACCCTGCGTCTGATCGCGGGTTTCATGGCACCGGACACGGGCAGCATTTCCATTGACGGCACGCTGGTATCCGGGGATGGCCGCATCATCGTGCCGCCGGAGCAGCGAAACGTGGGCATGGTGTTCCAGGACCTGGCCCTGTGGCCCCACCTGACCGTCCGGGGAAACATCGAGTTCGGGCTGAAGGCCAGGGGTGTGCCGGCCGGGGAAAGGACAAAACGGACCATGGCGATCCTCGAACTGGTGGGCATGGCGGAGTATGCGGACAGGCGGCCTGTCGAGTTGTCCGGCGGGCAGCAGCAACGCGTGGCACTGGCCCGGGCCCTGGTCCTGGAGCCCCGGGTGTTGCTGATGGATGAGCCCCTGTCCAGCCTGGACCAGGAACTGAATGTCCGCTTGCGTAAGGAAATCCTGAAATTGCATGAAAAACTTGGTTTTTCAATGGCTTATGTGACACACAACCAGGACGAGGCCTTTGATATTGCAACCAGGATCATCTTTATGAAACACGGCCGCATAGAGGCCATCAAGACGCCGGGCAATTGACCGAGGCCGATGGTGGTTACAGAACCGGATGGGCCGCTTGCTGCAACAGACTCCCGAATTTCGTCGGGTAATTTTTTTGGGGAAAACAGGATTTGAC
>WGCQ01000119.1 GCA_015493765.1 Deltaproteobacteria bacterium | reverse complement strand
GACCGAGTCCGTGGCCGAGGTTTCCGGTTGCAACGGGAACCTTCCCGAAAGGCCCGCAGGGCCGTCCCGCAGCATCCGAAGGCTGCGTCCAGAGACCCGAAACCCGAAGCCAGAATTCAGTGGCCGGGGCCGTTGACCGTGGGCCGTGGCCGAGGTTTCCGGTTGCAACGGGAACCTTCCCGAAAGGTCCGCAGGGCCGTCCCGCAGCAGCCGCAGGCTGCGTCCAGAGACCCGAAACCCGAAGCCAGAATTCAGTGGCCGGGGCCGAGGCCGTTGACAGTGTGGTTCGTGGTGGTGACGGAAGCCATGGACCGCAGGCGGCCGCGCCTGGTCATGGTGACAGTGTGTGGGCGGGGATGGTTAACTTTGGTGTCAGTCTCCGCCCAGGATGAATCCGGAAGGCCTTGAAATTCAAAGGATTAAAGCCCTTAGCGTTCTTCACCCAGGCCCGAAATTTCCACCTCACTCATGGTTGTGGGCCGTTTTTTCTTTGGCTTTGAGCGCCCCAGCACCACCATTTCCACTACCACGTGCCCCCGGTGCATTTCCCGGGTAATCTCGTGTTCATGCCTTTCCCTGTCATCCGGCAGAAAATCCTCGTTCTCTTCCCTGGGTGGCCCTTGTTGGCTTGATTTTTTGTCCTTTTTTGTCATCATCCACCTCCCTGTTGGCCCTGTTCAGCCCTTCCGGGTGGCCCGCTTCAAGGAAAACTTCACCTGGTATTTGGATGTCCAGGATTTCCCAGTTAGCAGGTCCCGAATCGAACTGATATTAAAAGCAGGGTCATGTTCCATGCCTTGCAAAATTACTGCCAACCGTTCGATTACCAGCGTAACCTCTGCCATCTCGGTCTTTCCGATATAGGCAAGACCGAATACACCCGTTTTTCTGAAGTATGCCCGCCCGGATTCCAACGGGGTTATTTCGATGCTAAAAGTGCCTCCGTCCTTTTTGCGTGTAAAATCCAGCCTGGCTGAGGTAAAGCCACCCGGATTGCGTGTCCGTGAATCGTCCACACCCTGAACGGTTTCGCCTGGTGACGGAATTCCCTGAATGGATGTGCCTATGAACCTGATATTTTCAGCACACCACTTGCACCTGAAACAATCACGGTCACACGTGGCAATCCGCTCCCACGCATCTTCGGGTTCCTCGTAAAACACGATTTCGAACGACCTCAACGAATGCGCCTGGACGTAATACTCGACCTTTTGTCGAATCACGTCCGAACCTGCCTGCCTGCCCTCGATTTTCAATATATCCACCAGACCCTTCAGGTGCTTCAGGTGACCCGGCAACACATCCTTGGTGGCAACCAGCCAGAAATACCTGGGGTCGGCCTTGATCCGCATGGCAAAAGGCCTGCATTCACCCGCGCGCAACGGTATAGGCACAGTGGACGCCTGGTTTAACTGGTCACGCAGCGCAATGGACATATCGTGTTCGTGCATCACAGGACAATACGGGATGCACGTATCCTCGGGAATCAATTTGACCTTAAAACCCATGTCCTTGAACTGGCGCAAGACAGCGGGACGCCGATTGACCTCGCGTGCCACGGTGAGCACATCCGGATTTACCGCCAGTTTCCAATACATGGCCTTTACCGGACTGTCGATAAATGCCAGGGTGGACGGTGACACCTGTACATCCGGTGCCTCGTGTTTCAAGGCCACGGCCACCTCCAGGGAACGCAGGGTAAAACTGGAGTCCGGATATCTTTCATGCAAAAACACGGCTTCATCCACTATCAGCCTGGCCTGCCTGGGGTCCATGGCCACGTTGGCCACGAAATTCAAACGTATCCCATGGCCCTGTGCGACTTTATACAATCCATCGATTTTCCGCAGGTACTCCCTGTGCGTTCCTGCCCCCATCCAGTTACGGGCAGAGGGGCTGATCGCCCAAAATACGGCCAGGTAAACCTCTGATGTAATATCCGCATAAGGCAACAGCACACTATTGATATAGTCATCCGCAAAATTGTATGGCAGGCTCAATGTCATGCCCAGGTCACGAAAACTCGTTTTTGATGCCTCACCTTTCATTTTATACCGTTGCATCCTCTTATATTATAGGGTATTTCCCATTAAAGGGTAACAGTATAACCCCAAATTACCTGTCAAATTTGAGGACAAAGGCCGTGACCGTTGGCCGTGACCGAGTCCGTGACCGAGGCCGTGACCGTTGGCCGTTGCGAGACCTTATTTTTCGACCGGTCCGTCTTACGCACCGTAAACCCCTTCCAGGTATGGCCCGGCCCCTTATCCCTTACAAGATATGCTGGGCGAGGGGGTCGGTACGAGACCCCTTGCGGGCGACACCGACCCCGAGCCACTGCAATAAACCATTGCATTTCCCAAAACACCTCATCCCTGCCTGCCGGGCCCAAACCCTGATATGCATCGCATATCAATAAAAAAACTTGCAATTCAAAAAACGCTATGAATGCATGTAAATGCGTCGCTATGACCACCAAGTGCTTATCCCAATCCCCTGCATACGTTTTGCCAGAATGGATGATTTTGACCAAGGTTTTTGTAACGGTTTGATAAACAAGGTGTTCTAAAAATAACCTCACATCGAAGATTCCTCAAGTTGATTTCCCGGTTGACACTTTTTCCCTAAATTGCAAGAATACCCTCCATGAAGGACGAAGACCTCAAATTCGAGGACCTGCTGGACAGGATCGCAGAAATCGCCAGGGCACTGGAAGAGGACGATTTGTCCCTGGAGGAGTCGATCAAGCAGTTCGAATACGGGACAAAACTGCTCAACCGGGCTAAACAGGTCCTGAAGGATGCGCATGCCCGCATCGAGGTGCTGACTCAAAACGGCACCCGGGATGTGGCGCCGGAGGAATTCCTGTCGGAAGGACCCGATGAAACAACAGAGGCTTGACCTGCTGATGGTGTCCAGGGGGCTTGCCGAATCCAGGAACAAGGCCCAGAATATGATACTGGCGGGTGAGGTCTATCTGCCGTTTGCAAGGGCCGTGAAGCCGTCCCTCATGGTGCCTGTGGACGTGGAGATCACGGTAAGGCCTCTGTCCGAGCGCTACGTGTCCCGCGGCGGATTGAAACTAAGGGGCGCATTGGATGACCTTGGGCTGGACGTGGCAGGCCTGGTTGCGGTGGATGTGGGTGCATCCACGGGTGGTTTCACGGACTGCCTGCTGCGCAAAGGCGTCAGGCATTGCTACGCGGTGGACGTGACCCCGAGCCAGTTGCACGAGCGCCTGCAGGCCGACGACAGGGTCACGGCGATCAAACTGAACGCCCGGCACATGAACGCGGACAGCCTGCCGCAAAAGGTGGACCTGGCTGTGATCGACTGCTCGTTCATATCGCTGAGGCTGCTGCTGGGTCCTGTGAGCACGGTGATAAAGGAGGGCGGCAAAATACTGGCCATGGTCAAACCCCAGTTCGAGGCCGGAAGAAAGGCGTTGAAACGCGGGGTGGTGCAAAGCGAGGCCGACCGTATGGCGGCGATCGAAGGCATCAAGGCCGTGGCATGGGACCTTGGATTCAGGCTGCTTGGTGAATGTGACAGCAGAATCAAAGGGCCCAAGGGCAACAGGGAACACTTTTTATTGCTCGAGGTACCCCGAAAGGGGACTTCAGAGGAGGTATCATGCTGAGTGCACCGGGTTTTGTAAAAAAACGGAAAAAGGGCGAAAAAATCGTGATGGTCACGGCCTATGACTACAGTTTTGCCAGGCTGGTCATGGCATCGGGCGCAATCGATGCGATCCTGGTGGGCGATTCCCTGGGCATGGTGATCCAGGGACATGCGTCCACGCTGCCCGTGACGCTGGACCACGTGATCTATCACTGCGCGGCAGTGAAGCGGGGGGCGCCGGACATGCACGTGATCGGTGACATGCCGTTCATGAGTTACCAGTTGTCGCCGCAGCAGGCACTACAGAGCGCGGGCCGGCTGGTGAAGGAGTCGGGCGTGGATTCCGTGAAACTGGAGGGCGGGGTGCGTTCCGCGGATGCGATCGAGCGGATCGTGACCGCAGGGATCCCGGTCATGGGCCATGTGGGCCTGACACCGCAGTCCGTGAACCTGTTCGGCGGCCACAGGATGCAGGGCAAAAGCGATGCCTCGGCCAGGCGTATCATGGAGGACGCCATGGCGGTCCAGGAGGCAGGGGCCTTTGCGATCGTGCTGGAGGGCATACCCGCGGACCTGTCGGCCAGGATTACGGATGCCCTGCGCATACCCACGATCGGGATCGGGGCCGGTCCCGCCACCAGCGGCCAGGTCCTGGTAATCTATGACCTGCTGGGCATGGACGATGGCTTCAATCCCAAGTTCCTGAAAAAATACGAGAATTTTTCCATGCGCGTGCAGGATGCGCTCAGGCAGTACAGCAGCGAGGTGGTGTCCGGTGCATTCCCGGGCCGGGAACACAGCGTTTATACCAAACCAAAGGAGGCCGACGATGCAGACCGTACTTGATGTCGCTGCGATGCAGTCCAGGGCATACCGTCACAAGCGCCAGGGTGAAAGCATTGCGCTGGTGCCCACCATGGGAGCGTTGCACGAGGCCCACCTAAAATTGGTACGCAGGGCACGCAGCGAGGCCAGCGTGGTCATCGTCAGCATATTCGTGAATCCGACCCAGTTCGGGCCAAAAGAGGACCTGGACCGTTATCCGCGCACGCTGGAGGCGGACCTGCGCAAACTGGAGGCCCTGGACGTGGACTACGTGTTCATACCATCGGCCAAACAAATGTATCCCGAGGGATTCCAGACCGAGGTCAGCCTGAAATACCTGCCCAAACACCTGTGCGGCCTGTCCAGGCCCACGCATTTCGCCGGGGTGGCCACCGTGGTGCTGAAACTGTTCAACATCTGCATGCCTGACACCGCGGTATTCGGGCTGAAGGACTACCAGCAATACCGGATCATCCAGCAGATGATTGCGGACTTGAACCTGCCGATCCGCATTGTGGGGGTGCCCACGGTTCGTGAGGAGGACGGGCTGGCGGAAAGTTCGCGCAATACGTACCTGTCACCCGAGGAACGCAAAAAGGCCGTGGCCATTGCGCAGGCCTTGCAACGGATAGAGGACGCGATCGTCAAGCACGGCAAACGAGATGCCGGGGAACTGATCGAACTGGGGATCCGGGTGATCGAGGACGCGGGCGGCAGGGTGGATTACGTGGCTGTTGCGGACCCGGACACCCTGGACGACTTGCAGCAGGTGCAAAAGCGTACGTTGCTGGCAGCAGCGGCATTTTTTGGCAATACCCGGTTGATCGACAACCGGATGGTGGACCTTTCCGAGACCGTAGAGGAAAAAGATGCTGAAAATCGATGAAAAACTGTTTCAACAGGCCGTAAATGCGATCAAATTCCTGTCCGCTGACGCAATTCAAAAGGCGAACTCGGGGCACCCGGGCGCCTGCTGGAGTGCCGCGGACATGGTGCTGGAACTGTGGCTGGATTTCTTGCGCTACAACCCGGACGACCCTGACTGGATCGGGCGCGACCGGTTCATCCTGTCCGCCGGGCACGCGTCCATGCTGCTGTACTCCATGCTGCATCTAAGCGGTTTCGATTGCCCCATGGACCAGTTGCAACGATTCCGCCAGTTGGGATCAAACACACCGGGCCACCCGGAACGTGGCTGCGTACCAGGCGTGGAGATGACTACAGGCCCCCTGGGGCAGGGGTTTGCACATGGCGTGGGCATGGCACTGGCTGCGCGCATGGCCAGGGCCAGGATGGGCGACCGGGAGTTCAGCCCTGTGGACTTCCGCGTGTTCGGCATGGTGGGCGACGGCGACCTGATGGAAGGGGTCAGCAGCGAGGCGGGCAGCCTGGCAGGATACTGGAAACTGGGCAACCTGATTTACCTGTACGACGACAACCACATCACGATCGAGGGCAGTACGGACCTGGCGTTTCGCGAGGACGTGCAAAGGCGTTTCGAGGGGTTCGGCTGGCAGGTGATCCGGGTGGACGGCTATGACCGGGAGGCGGTGAGGCAGGCCATAGAACAGGGCATCGGGGAAACAGACCGGCCGACCCTGGTCATGGCCAGGACCGTGCTGGCACACGGCGGCTTTGGCAAGGAAAACGACCCGTCCGCACATGGCTCGCCCCTGGGTGATGCAGTGATCAGGCAGGCAAAGGAGGCCGCCGGCTGGCCAGTGGATCAGCCGTTTTTCGTGCCTGACGAGGTGAGGCGGTTGTTCGATCAGGTGAAACAGGAAAAACTCCGGGCATGGCAGGCCTGGCAGTTAAAATACCGGGCCTTCGAGCAGGGTAGTCCCAAACAGGCAAACCTGCTAAAGGCCTTGCTGGACCGGGATCTGCCGCAAAATCTGCTGGATACCTTGGTGGCCGCTGTGGGTGATGGTGGAGGCGCCACCCGGAAACTGTCGCAAAAGGCGCTGGTTGCCGCGGCCCGCGAACTGCCATACCTGGTGGGCGGTTCCGCTGACCTGGCACCCTCGTGCAAGACACACATCCCGGATGGGGGTGACGTGGTTGTGGATGATTCAGGACAGGTAAACTATGCGGGCAAAAACCTGCACTTCGGCATACGTGAGCACGCCATGGCCGCGGTCATAAACGGCATGACCCTCACCGGGCTGTTTCGGGCCTATGGCTCAACGTTCCTGGTGTTTTCCGATTACTTGAGGCCTGCCCTGCGCCTGGCCGCACTCATGGAGGACCCGTCGATCTACGTGTTCACCCACGACAGCATCTTCCTGGGCGAGGACGGACCGACGCACCAGCCCATTGAGCACCTGTCCGCACTGCGCATGATCCCGAACCTGGCCGTGTTCAGGCCTGCCGATGGATTGGAAACCGCTGCGGCATGGTATTTTGCACTAAACCGCAGGCAAGGCCCCACGGCCCTGATATTCACCAGGCAATCCGTGCCGGCCTTGAGCAGGCCCGAAGGATTCGACGTGCGCATGATATTAAAAGGCGGCTACGTGTTGCAGGATGAGACGGATTTCGACGTGGTGCTGGTTGCAAGCGGCAGCGAGGTGGCCCTGGCCCAGCAGGTCGTGCCCGTGTTGAAGCGGGCCGGTATCCGTACCAGGCTCGTTTCCATGCCCGAGGTAAACGTCTTCCTGCAACAGGACGAGGCGTACCGCAACAGCGTGATCCCCCGGGACGCAAGGGTCGTGACCATCGAGGCAGGGTCCACCGCGTTGTGGCGCGGCATTGCCGGTCCTGGCGGCCTTTGCATCGGAATCGATCGCTTTGGCGCATCGGCACCGGCAAGCGACCTGCAGCAGGCCTTCGGCTTTACGCCCCAGGCAATCGCGGACCGCATCATCGGGTACGTGAAATGAATGCACAAGGGTCCGTGGCCAAAAAGGCCGTTGCAATATACAAACTGCCGTTCGTGTATTTGAAAAAACTGTACGACTGGGTGCTGCACTGGGCCGAGACCCCTTACGGAGGGCCTGCCTTGTTCCTGCTGGCCTTTGCAGAGGCGTCGTTTTTCCCGATACCGCCCGACCCCCTGCTGATTGCCCTGGTGCTGGGCGTGCGCAAAAAGGCGTGGCGGTATGCAGGCATAGCCCTGGCCGGTTCCGTGCTGGGCGGCATGCTGGGATACTATTTCGGGTATGCCCTGTTTGACACGGTGTCTGCAATCGTGGCCTACATCGTGGGTCCGCACACGTGGTACGGCGTGGCCCACGAGGGCGCACAGGTCGTACAGATCGCGGGCTACAAGTTTTACAATTACGCGGCAGGATCGCCCTTTTTGAAGGACGCCTCCGTGTTCTTGCGCGTGAAGGCCATGTACGACAACAATGCGTTCATGGCCATGTTCACCGCGGCCTTCACACCGATCCCGTACAAGGTGTTCACCATATCCGCGGGTTATTTCCACGTCAATCCCCTCAGTTTGTTCCTGGCTGCGATCCTGGGCAGGGGCGGCAGGTTTTTTGGTGTAGCCGGGCTGATCTATGCGTTCGGGCCACCCATAAAGCGCTTTATTGACAAGTACTTCGACATACTTGCGATCATCTTTACCATCCTGTTGATCGGCGGTTTCGTCCTGGTGAAACACATGGTCTAAACCTGGTCGTGATTATGGCCTCGGCCAATGGCCCCCTGACGTAAGCCCTTTATTTTTTACGCAAAAGGGCGGGTCTCAGACCAGCCCCTACTGGAATGGATCGAAATCCACACCTCCGCCCACACGGCAACGGTCAACGGTCACGGTCAACGGCCACTGAATTCTGGCTTCGGGTTTCGGGTCTCGGGACGCAGCCTACGGCTGCTTTCGGGAAGACTCCCGTAGTAACCGGAAACCTCGGCCACGGCCAACGGTCTCGGGTATCGGGCCTCTGGTCTCGGGACGCAGCCTTCGGCTGCTTTCGGGAAGGTTCCCGTAGTAACCGGAAACCTCGGCCAACGGCCACGGCCTCGGGTATCGGGCCTCTGGTCTCGGGACGCAGCCTTCGGCTGCTTTCGGGAAGGCTCCCGTAGTAACCGGAAACCTCGGCCACGGCCAACGGTCTCGGCCAACGGCCACGGCCAACGGTCTCGGTCAACGGAAAAGGCGACCGGGAGGTCAGCATAACGGGCCGAAAGCGCCTGACACCGGCCTCGAACATCAGCAGGCAAAGTCCTTAAAAATGAGACACAAATGGCCTGTCGTCCTGGTCACACCGAATGATCTCTGTTTGCCGATCCTGTGGCACAGTAGAGTATCCTATCCGGGAATTATTTGAACAAATTGGGTTTGGACCTGTCAATCTGCAGGGCGGACACATCGAACGTCAAGTGATTTATCCTTGGCTTTGTATTCAATGCTTGCATCATCGAAATCTACTGCCCATGCCTTATCTGATACGGATGAAGAACTCCAATATTCAGTATCGTCACCGTCGTGCAGATTGGATGGCAAATAATTCCCGTCGTCGTCACAGCCTTTACAGGTATCATCCTTGCACGTATCCGCGGTACACTTCACAGTAACCCCACAATTACCACCAAACGCTGTATCAGGACAATTCCTGATAAGTGACCTTAATTCATCTATTGTCGGTAGGTGCCATCCCTTTGTTCCATCAAGCGTCAAATCCTGGCAATAGTTTACCGCCTCATCAAAGGCCATATCATCCGAGGCCGGCGGGTCTTGCCATATCAAGTTGCCCAGTTTGAATGCGTGTTTGGATACCTGCTGAAGTTTGTCCGCGTAACACTTACCGTTTGATCCACGAAATTCGGTTTTAGTACAGTTTTTGCTGCCACCGCTTCCGCATGCAAAGGTTGTTATGGACAATGCGATAGTCGCCCCTAAAAGCCAACGAATCGTTAGACACATAAAAACCTCCATCCATTTCATAAACACCCATTCATATGCTACGCTCCAAATGGTGGTTGTCAAGAAAAAAAAGACTGGAAATAAAAAGCACCTGTTGATCACGAGCAACAGGTGGCGCGGGCAGGCAACCGGCCTGCGGGGATCCGGAAGACCCTATTTTTTACCATCTGGCATTTAATAATAAAGATGCGTCGAGGCCAGGTGAGTATATACCTGAACCATATATTTTATAATATTCACCAGTGAGGTTTGATATTTTTGCTTGCAAGTAGAAGTGCTTGGAAAATCGGTAACCACCAGTAATATTCAATGTAATCCAGCCTGTACTTCCTTTACAATCCGGTAATAATCTTCCAGGATTCATTGGATCTTCGCATATACGAAGGTCTGTTTTATCTTTTTTATTGAGTCTGTGTTGACCCATCGCTCCCTGTACATAAAATTCCATAAAATATCGGCCTGAAGGAGCATAATATCCTATTCCGGCCAGGCCAAACAGAGGAGGAACTCTCCTTGCTGGTTGTGTTACACCCTTAGAATCTGTCACATCTCCTTTTGTCCAGGTTAAATTGCCCCTTACCCTGAGTCCTCGAGTTAGACTTAAATAGACAGATGATTCCACACCCTTATAGATTCCCTTGGCGGCATTTACCCTTTTGACCACCTCAAGTTGCCCAACATCTTGAGGGCTCAGCCCAAGACTTTTCCATTCTGTCTGTGGTAAATTCTGTCTTTCAAACATATCCGTTAATTTTGTATAAAAAGTATCTATTGTAAAATCAAGCCCCTTATAACGAATCTTTAGGCCAACTTCATAGGAATTTGAGTGAACGGGCTTGAGCTTATCATTCGGTACTTCGAATTGATTACCCGTATCACCTAACACAGTGGTCTCCTGTAAATTCGGTGCTCTGAATCCCTGCGAGAAATCAAAGTATAGATTTAGGAACCTTTTAAGGATTAAACTCACATTGGCAGACGCAACAACCCCGCTATAAGAATACTTCACATTCCCTATACCAGGAACATCTGGAGCACTGGCAGCCATGTAGGAAAATCTTGTTCCAGCACCAATGGTTAGCCGGGACTTTCCCTTGTCCCACTTCAATATACTTCGATCTAAATAGGCAAAAAGTCCGTAATTTAAATAGGTCGAACCATTGGAAAAATTTCCCCTTTTAACCTGGGTCCAGTTCCAATTATCTGGTACAGATTTTTTTGCCTGGGAAAGTACATAGTCGTAATACACCTCTGTACCCAAAATGACAGTATCCAAAATAGGAGTAGGTCTTAAAGTAGCTGTCAAAAAGGCCCCTGGTGTGTGAACAACGTCCTTTGACCAGGTCTTTTTCTTCATATTTTCCAACCGATGTTCTATACAGGCCTCTTTATCAATAATCACTCCAGAATGGTCTGTCATACACCTGTATTTTTTTTGTATCTCTGATGTGCGGTGGTAAGAGATGTTAAATTCAAGTTTATCCAGAATGCCGTGTTGCTTATAAGTCATTCTTAAATAGGCCAGATTGTCTGTGTTGTCATAGTATCTCAATCTTCCCTGATTGAGCCTATCAGTCCTACCGGTATTTAGAATCATGTTTCCAAAGTAAGCCCCTGTTATATCTAACTTTTTTGTTATAGGGTATCGCATTTTACCCGACCAGGCCATCCTTTGATATCCTGATTCTGGCTCCCACAACCCATTTCCATTTCGTAGTTCATGAAATACATCCCCTCCACCTGATATTAAAAAGGCTGGTGCCGGGGTAGATATATTCGCCTCTATTGTCCCTCCAAGGGATGTATCCGCAGTTGCTGCTCGTACTATGGTATCTCCAGTACTCCCCCAGCCATCAAGATTAACTGGATTTTTAGTAATCACATTGATTACCCCCCCTATAGCATCACTTCCGTAAAACACGGATGCATTCCCCCTGAGCACTTCAATTCGTTGAGCGATCCAGGGGTCTATCATTGCAAGATACTGGTTTGGACCTGTTCTGAATGTAGAATTATTAAATCTAACCCCATCTACTAAAATGAGATTTTCCGGTCCTATCATTCCCCTGATAATAGGGGCTCCGGCACCACGATTGGTCTTTTGAATAAAAACCCCTGTACTTTGAGACAAGGCATCTGGCAGAGTCCTGGGTTGAATAAACTCAATCTCTTTTTTATTCACTATATCCACACTCCTTGGGGTCTTAAAGGCCGTTGTTTTATGCCTCGTTGCTGTAACAACAATCTTATTTAATTTAATATCACGTAATATCTTGTTTTTCTTGTGGGATTTTATCCCTTTATCCTTTGAAAACCCCAATACCTGTACTACCACAACAATTGTAATAATCAACACATACAACAACTTTCTCAAAATACACCAACCTCCCTTTTAACAGGTCATGTTTTGGGTTCTTCCGGATCCCGCCTGTGTGGTATCTACCAGTGAAGCCCAAAAGC
>WGCQ01000118.1 GCA_015493765.1 Deltaproteobacteria bacterium | reverse complement strand
GTCTCGGTCTCGGGCCTCTGGCATCGGGCATCGGGACGCAGCCTTTGGCTGCGCGGGACGGCCCTGCGGGCCTTTCGGGAAGGCTCCCGTAGTAACCGGGAACCACGGCCAACGGTCTCGGTCTCGGCCAACGGTCAACGGCCTCGGTCTCGGGTGTCGGGTTTCGGGTCTCGGGACGCAGTCTGCGGCTGCTTCGGGACGGCCCTGCAGGCCTTTCGGGCAGGCTTTCGTTGTAACCGGGAGCACACGGTCAACGGTCTCGGCCACGGCCAACGGTCAACGGCCACGGCCAACGGTCAACGGCCACGGCCTCGGTCAACGGTCTCGGAAAAGGCCGGCAGGATGCCGGCGATCCCAGGTCCACGGCGGTTACGCGATTTTCCGGTACAAATAAAATACAGATCTGGTATTATCCTTGTTGACTCTTTGAAGGTAACGATGCTTGTTCTGATTACAAACGACGACGGAATCAATGCCCAGGGGCTGGATGTGCTGAAAAGGGTCGCCATGGACATGGGGGCCGATGTGTTCGTGGTGGCGCCGGAAACCGAGCAAAGCGGTTCCAGCCACGCGATTACGCTGCTGCGCTCGCTGCGACTGCGCGAGGTTGCGGCGAACAGTTTTGCGCTGGACGGCACGCCCGTGGATTGCCTGTTCATCGCGGTAAATCACATACTGCATCGCAAACCCGACCTGGTTTTGTCCGGGATCAACCGGGGACCTAACCTGGGATTTGACGTGATCTATTCCGGTACTGCGGCAGCGGCCGTGGAGGGGGCGTTAAAGGGTATCCCGTCCATTGCGCTGTCCCTGGTGCACGGATTCGAGCACATGGACCTGGCCGCAAAACCCGCCAGAACCGTGATCGATGCCTTGTGGCCGGCCATTCGCGGCAAGGCCGTGGCAGTGAACGTAAACATCCCTGATGCAGAGACCTTCAAGGGATACAGGGCCGCCAGGTTGGGTCGCAGGATATACAGCGGCGACGTGGTAGTGCGCACGGACCCCAGGGGCAGGCAGTACCTGTGGATCGGAGGCTCAAGGGTCACCATGGACAACGAAAACGACACGGATTGCGGGTTGATCCAGCGGGGATACGTCACGGTCAGCCCGATCGCATTGAACCTGACGGATTCGGCGCACCTGGGTATGCTGAACCAGGCGCTTGCAATGATTGGAGGTGACAATGAACGAAACAACGACGGACAAGGACCTGACAACGGTCCTGCAGGCTACAATCAGGACAATTCCTGACTTTCCCAAGCCAGGAATCCAATTCCGGGACATCACACCGATACTGCAAACACCTGTTGTGTTTCAGCGGGTTATAGACGCAATGGCTGAATACACGCAAGGACTTGGGGCGGATGTCGTCGTGGGCATCGAATCCAGGGGCTTCGTGTTCGGCGCGCCTGTGGCGTTGAAACTGGACCTGCCGTTTGTACTGGCCAGAAAACCCGGAAAACTGCCGTACAAGACCAGGGGCGTGGAATACGCCCTGGAATATGGCACGGACCGTATAGAAATGCACGTGGACGCGGTACAAGATGGTCAAAAGGTCGTGATCGTGGACGATTTGCTGGCAACCGGTGGAACGGCAGGTGCAGCGTCCAGGCTGGTGGAATCATTGGGGGGCCGGGTCGCGGGACTGGCATTCGTGGTGGAACTGCCCGCACTGAACGGTCGCAAGGCGCTCGCCAAATACGATGTGTACAGCCAGGTCACCTTTGAGGGCGACTAAGGCTGGGCCATCAGCGATTTGACAATCCCCGGTTCAAGTGGGAATATCTGAAGGCTTTCGTAAAGGAGTACAACATGAAACGCTTTATTTTGATTGCCTTGACGGCATTTGCCTTGCCAGGGTGGGCCAGGGTGCCTAAACACGTGTGCGGGACCATGTACCTCCGGCATTTGCACCAACTGGGCGTGTTACCGAAATTACCCGTGAGTGCCGCGGTGAAAAAATTGAGGGCCGCCCCAACGCCGTACAAGGTCGGTGACCAGCACGCGTTTTGGACGTATGACCTGTCCGTCATGCCGCCGCGTAATGTCCAGGTCATGGCGACCTGCCGTGCGGTGGGCGTGCACGCATACGTGTTCGTGGCGGACGACCAGTGGAACGTAACCGTGGACCAGGCAAAGGTGGATGCAATGGTAAAGGCCTTTGACACCAGTACGCCTGCCAGTGACGAGGGTATATTCGAAAAGGACACGACCACGTTCGGTGACCCGCCGGACATAGACGGCAGGTCCAGGATCATCCTGCTGGTGTACAAGATCGCTGGCTACCAGGGCTATACGTTCGACGGATTTTTCAGGCCCCAGGACGAACAGCCCTTTGACCCGGACTGCAAGACCAACCCCAAAAAATACTGTAGCAACGAGGCCGAGATGTTGCACCTGAACACCAAGGGCATAGGCACTGATTACATGAACGGGGTGATTGCCCACGAATTCCAGCACCTGATCCACTACAACTACGACCCGGAGGAATCGACATGGCTGAACGAAGGCATGAGCGAACTGGCCATGACGATCAACGGGTACAAGGACCAGGAGAACCTGGACGGATTTACGGTAAAACACGATGCCCCGTTGATCCCCGGTGCCGGCCAGCAAACCGTAAACTACGGTGCGGTGATGTTGTTCGGCGTGTATTTTTACGAAAACCTGCCGCCAGGCAGCGTAAAGAAACTGGTACAGGATACGAATCACGATATCCCTTCGGTGGAAACCCAACTTAAGCTTGGCAAAAAGAGCCTTTTCAATGAGTTTTTCGCACACATGGCCGCGGCGGTGTTGCTGGATACACCAAAGGCCACGTCTATGGACTTCGGCTACACGGCGGGATTCGGGGAACTCGATTTCGCCAAGCCCCAAATCGACGGTGAGGCCGACATGAGCACCGGCGTTTCAGGGTCCTTTCAGGCGGATTTCGACGTTGAGCCTTATACGTTCAAATTTCTGCGTATCAAGATCGACCAGGCGCACAAGGGCTGGTACCTGAACCTCAAGGGTGTGCCCAACAAACACGACGTGTTGTGCGTGGTCAACGCGTATAAACAAAACCCTGCGAACAACCTGGTGGAATGCACGGGTTTCATACAAGGCCTGGAAGTGACTGCCAGTCATACGGACGGCGATGCCATGTACCTGGTCCTGGCCAACGCGGACGTGCAAACATGGTCAAAACCTGTGATCACCTGGGAGTACAAACCCAGTCAATCAAGCGCGGAACATGCGCCATCCGCAGAACACGAACCCGGTTATGACAATTGCGTGGCAAGCGATATTGGCAGTATCAATGACATCGTTGAAACGGCCTCTAACGATGCCGCCATGGCCGCCGATGCATCTGAAAACGTGTCCGATGCCACGGCCACTGATGCAAATTTCAGTGCCCACAAATCCTCCGGCGGGTCCTGCTGTACGTCACCACAGACGCCGGATACCAGGAATTCGTGGTTCATCCTGGTGGTCTTCTTCGGGGCCGTCTTGTTTTCCCTGCGCATATTCTGGTCCCGAAAATCCGGGCGTAACGGATAAGATAGGTTGTAATAGTTTGAAATACAAAGATAATTCAAGATACCGGCTGGAAACCGGCGATCCCAGGGGGGACTATAAATTTTCAGAAGACACCTAAAAATAACCTTGCATCAAAGATTTCGCGATTTGAGCCATGAATTTATAGAAATAATTCGGGATGCAGATCTTGACATTAAAGGCCTTCTCTGACATAATTCGTTGCCTGGCCGGTAGTGGCCTGGTCTGACGGAGGTTTATTATGTATGCGGTGATAAGTACAGGCGGCAAGCAATACAGGGTAATGGAAGGCGACATACTTGAGGTTGAAAAACTGCCTGTGGACGAAGGGGCTGCCGTGGAATTCAATAAGGTCCTGCTGGTGGGCACGGAAAATGACACCCTGGTGGGCCGTCCTATCCTGATGCAGGCGTCGGTCAAGGCCACGCTTTTGAAGCAAGTAAAGGCAAAAAAGATTATTGTTTTCAAGGCAAAACGCAGGAAGCATTTTCGCAAGAAAAATGGCCACAGACAGCAATTAAGCCGTATCAGGATCGATAAGATCGAAGTGGGGGGCATAAAAAATGAGTCATAAAAAAGGACAGGGAAGCAGTAAGAACGGTACGGACAGTCCGGGGCAACGCCGTGGTGTCAAGCGTTTTGGTGGTGAAAAGGTACGCGCCGGCAACATCCTCGTACGTCAATTGGGGACCCGTTTCCATCCCGGCGAAAACGTTGGTATGGGCCGCGATTATACGCTGTTTGCTTTGAAGGACGGTGTCGTAGAATTCAGCGAACGCCGCGGCCGCAAGTACGTCAACGTACGCCCTTGAAAACGCAGATTTTTAACAATCACCCCGCAAAAACATGAGATTCATCGATGAAGTAACCCTGCATATCCATGCCGGTCATGGTGGTGCAGGGTGCGTATCCTTCCGCAGGGAAAAATTTGTACCAAAAGGCGGGCCTGACGGTGGGGACGGCGGCAAGGGCGGCGACGTGTTTTTCGAAACAGACGAACGCATGGCAAGCCTGCTGGATTTTGCATACAAACACACATTCAAGGCCAGCCCGGGGCAGCCGGGAAAGGGGGCAAACAAGACCGGCAAATCCGGCAAATCCCTGGTTTTGAGGGTCCCGGTTGGAACACTGATTTACAATGCGGACACCGGTGAACTGCTGGCTGACCTGGCGCATAAAGGGGACAAGGTACTGGTTGCCAGGGGCGGCAGGGGCGGCAGGGGTAATGCCCGATTTGCACGCCCCTACCTGAAGGCCCCGGATTTTGCCCAGGAAGGTGAACCCGGGGACAGTATCGTGGTGCGACTGGAATTGAAACTCGTGGCAGACGTGGGCATTATAGGCCTGCCCAATGCAGGGAAATCCACCCTGGTGAATGCGATGTCATCGGCCAAGGCAAAGGTGGGGGACTATCCGTTTACTACACTGGTTCCCAACCTTGGTGTAGTCAAGGTGGACGACGAAAGGAGTTTTGTCGTGGCCGATGTACCTGGATTGATTGCAGGCGCCTCCACGGGCGCAGGCCTGGGAATACAGTTCCTGAAGCATGTTCAAAGGACCCGTTGCCTGGTACACCTGGTCGATGTTTCCCGGCCCGGTGACCCTGTTGCCGATGTGCAGGTAATCGAGCAGGAACTGCGAAAATATGACCCCGAACTACTGGGACGACCTCGTATATTGACAGCCAGCAAGGTGGATGCAGTCTATGACCGGGATTACATAGAGCATCTGAAAATGTATGCGGATGCAAATGATATGGCCTTTACGATGCTGTCCTCTGCAACACACAAGGGCCTTCGAAAATTGATTTTATTGCTTGCCAGGCTATTGTTTCAGCAGGAAAACAACTTGACTTGACAGTCATCGGGTCTTCCACTTAATGACCAGATTTTGACAATTTTCCGGAAAAATTCAAAAACCAAAAGACCGTTTAGAATACGTAAGGATACGTAATGGACATGGTGGATGCCCTGAACCTGGAAAAATGCAGTGCTTTCAACACACCAACGACGCAGGACCTGGCCGCACCAACAGGGCCGGACAGGCGAACCCGCTGTACGTAACCCTGGCCGGTAATGGTCAGGTGGCTCATTATGATCAACTGTCCTTCATTAACAGCACCTGCCTTTTGCAGACACTTTTTTACCCTGGGTTTGGCACGTTTCATCACCCTGTTGACCAGCAGGATGGGAAGCCTCTGCGGCAGATTCGAGTTATCCGCTGCGCCTTGAGCCTGGTTCGGCCTCTTTTTGCCTGCACGCAAGGAATTCAATATCGACTGTGCACTTTCGCCACCGGAAGGCTGTTTTTTCCGGACAGCAACCTTCCTGGTCTCGTGCTTTCTTTCCTTCTTGCCGGAAATCCTGGCATGCCTTTTTTTGTGGGTTTCCGTGGCCACACGATGTTTTTTGTTGATATGTTGGACCTTCCTAATTGCCACCGCGGTTTTTGTGGCCGTCTTTGGCGCCTTTGCACCAGCGTCCTTGTGGATCACCGCATCAGGTGTAACCTTCGATGCCACTGCGACCTGTTTTTTGGGCTTGGGCTTGGGTGTTTTTACCGGCTTTGCCTGTTTGGGTTTTTTGACCTTTTTGGGGGTACTGGCCACGGTTTTTACCGCCTTGGCGCTTTCCTGTTTCGTTTTTTGTGCTGCCTTGCCTCCGCCATTCATAAACACGAAGGCCACGACTGCTCCTATTACCACAATGCCGCCTCCGAGGGCATACCACACAACACGGCGTTTTTTAGATGTTACCAGGACCTTTTTGACATTGGCCACGTCCTGTTCATCCAACGAGATAACACCAACATCTGGTACTGCGGGCTGCGATTCCCCGCCTGGCGCTTCGGGTGGCATCTCGGTAACCACGTCAGGCACGACGTCTTCCTGGCCGAGGTCCACAACAGCATGCCCCTTGCTGATTGTACGCATCCCTGGCTGATAGTCATCCAGCGAAAACAACACCGAGGTCTCGTGCCGTTGCCATACGAAACCATCGCCCCCATCCTTTGAGCCTTCCTTTTCCTGTTCCAGGTTGAACTCACCCGTCAATTTCTGAATTTCGTTGCTGTCCAGCAGTTGGGTCTCTTCATTGTCGTCCTCCGGGGTGCCCAACACCGATTTAAACAAATCCACACTACCAGCCGGTTGCCAGTTCTCAAAGCCCTTTGTCCATACAAAGGTATTGCCTTCGATTTCACCGTTTTGCAGCATCTGTAACATCTGGTCATCGTCGAAAGGCCCTTTCCGCTCACCCTTGTCCGCAAAATACCATTGCCTGTCGGATTGTTTCGGTGGTCCCACCTCTATAATGGTGCCGCATTTCTTGCATTTTACCTTGATGGGTCCCCCCCTGGACGCCAATTTCTCTTCGGAAATCTTGTACTTTGTTTTACATTTAGGACATTCAATTATCATCGCAACTCCATCCAAGCAATTAAGAACACCCAGGTCTTATTATAGGGGCGCTTTGACAAGTTTGCAATGTTTGCAACTAAAAATCTTTTGGTGTACCATTCCCTGGGTATGAAACCGCAGAAATGGTCGTGAAAGAACTGAATATTGACACAAGTTTCCAGAAACTCGTTGCCGACATCACACTGAAGGATGTGGAAGAAATCAGGATGGTGTTGGCGGGCGGGTCGGCAATAGATTGGTACAGGTTGCGGTTTAATACCCGGGAGGAGGTGGACGCCTTTTTAAGGGTCAACGAGTTCTATCCGGAAAATCCCGGCGATATACGACGTCTAAAATACATATTTGAAAGCGCGAAAGGTTACCTGGAGGACAACTTCAGCTACCATTTTCCTCGGGAAATAAACAACCTGGACAAAATCGAGGATATTTTCCTGATGGCATCAAGGGACGGCGAATTCCAGAACCTGGCATGTATCATATTGAAAGTCATGCATATCATCAATCATATAGAAGGTCGGGAGGCGCGTTACAAATTGCCCGTTACCCAGGAAATGTTGTTTCGTACCGCCGAGGAAAAGGTTAGTTCCACGGTGGCACGTATGCTCGAACTGGGATTTCCCATTACCCAGTACAAGACATCTCGAAAGTCCAGGGACAGCCTGATTACAAAACTGCTCAGCAAGCCCACCACGATCGCATCCCAGATATTCGACCGCCTGCGTTTCAGAATTATAGTGGCAAGCCAGCGGGACCTGCTGCCTGTCCTGGCATACCTTACCAGGCACCTGTTTCCATTCAACTACGTGGTGCCCGGTGAGTCCAGGAACGACATCATAAAGATTCGCAAACTGCTGGATATGGAACCGCAATGGCGCCCCATACTGGATGACCTGGATTATGATTTTCAGTTGGCCGAGGAAACCCTGAATGTGCAAAATCCGTTCTCGGCCCAGAAATTCAAGATGACGAACGTGGTCATCGATCTGCCTTTGAGGGTGGAAAAAATCCTCAAATTGGCCGGGATCAAGCGCAGGCGCATTTCTGCAAACGTGGTATTTCAATTGATAGAATTCCAGATATTCGACCAGAAGACCTTCCAGGACAACGAAACAGGCGAATCCGCGCACGACACGTATAAAAATCGCCAGAAATGGAAGGTTATAAACCGGTTGATGTATGGAAACAGCCCCTTACGAAACGACCCGATCCCTTCGGGAATTTACTTGAGGAATACGTCAGAGGATGCAACCCCACACAAAAATTAGAGGCGCCCGGGTACTGTTCGTGGACGATGAACCGGAGCAAGTTGAAGGCCTTGCCGATTATGTAACCACGTTGGGCGCTGTTACCGATATTGCAGTGTCAGGCCAGCAAGGGCTTGATATGATAGAGATATTCCATCCGGACCTCGTGCTGTTGGACATGAAACTTCAGGATATGGAGGGCATAGACCTGCTGAAAAGGATTCTGGAAATTCGGCCTCAACTGGATGTGATTATCGTAACCGGACAGGCCAGCGTACATAATGCCATGACCGCTGTTAACCTGGGGGCCAAACGATACTTTATAAAGCCCATATTACCCAGGACACTGGTGGGTTTGGTCGAGGATGTCATGGAGCGGAAACGGCTACGCGAGGCCGCGGATCGCTATATGCAACGGCTGGAACTGCACAACCGTATTTCGGAGGCCATGGCGCGGGTGGAACAGCCAGAGGAGGTGGCAGCGGCTGCCGTGGAAGTGCTGACAAGCATTGCAGGTGTCCATGCAGCAGGGATCCTGATGCCAAGGGATCAGACCGGTGCCCAGCGTATGATTGCTGACACGGGTTTTGATGAGGATACGATCGACCAGATCCTGGAGTGTCAGAATATTCGCGGTAGTCACCTGCAGGATGGCGCGCCTTGCCCTGTGGGTGGCCGCCTGGAATCAGTGTATTCGTATTCACTGACCGGACGCGAGGAAAATACCGGCCTGTTGCTGCTTTCGGTGGACCAGGATTCGCTCCTGATGCCCCGGGGAGACCTGGTATTTACGCTATCCAGGGGGATTGGTGTCGCACTGGAAAGGGCGATTTTTCATCAACGCCTGAAGCGTGCCTACGATGAATTGAAGGTGGCCCAGCGTGGCATGATAGAGGCGGAAAAGGCATCCGCCGTGAGCAGGCTGGCCGCCGGGCTGGTCCATGAAATCGGGACACCCTTGAATATTATCAGTGCCAGGGCCGAATACCTGATGCAACAGGCCGAACCTGAGTCAGCAATGCGGCGGGGGCTGAAAACCATTGTGGACCAGATTGACAGGATCTCGGTATTAATGCAACAGATGCTGGATTTTGCCCGGCAATACCCGAGGGATGTGGAACTGGTGGAATTAAAGCCCGTAATACAGACTGTGCAGGACCTGGTCAATATCTCGTCCAGGGCTGGGGAAACAAGTATAGAACTGTTTATTCCTTCGACCCTGCCTCCTGTTGTGGGCAATGACAACCAGTTACAACAGGTTTTTTTGAACCTGCTACTAAATTCCCTGGATGCCATTGAACAGGCAAAAAGGGAAGGTTTCTTGCAAGGCAAGGGCTTAGTGAAAATTTATGCGGAAGAGGTTCCTCGAACAGGGAAAGTCGTATGCAGGCTGGAGGACAACGGCATCGGAATAAAAGACGAGGACAGGACCAGGATTTTCGAACCGTTTTTTACCACAAAAGAACCTGGAAAAGGCACCGGCCTGGGGTTGTCCGTTGTGTATGGCATAATAACGGAACTGGGTGGAACGGTTGAGGTTGATTCCCAGTGGGGCCGTGGAACCACGGTTACAGTGAAATTGCCAGTGGAATCCGTATAGAACAGGTCAGGCCGCCTGCACTCCACGGTCGCGGTCGCGGCCACGGCCAACGGTCTCGGTCAACGGCCACGGATAGGCGGGCGAGACGCCCGCGGTACAAGCAGGCGAGGCCGCCTGCGCTCCACACGGTCTCGGTCTCGGTCAACGGCCAACGGTCAACGGCCACGGCCAACGGCCATACGGTGGTTGTAACGGCCATAGTGTGCTAAAATGCGCCTGTGATTGCCCTGGATAACGTTACAAAACGGTTTGGTGAAAAATTGCTGTTTGGGGATATTTCTACCAGGGTACGGGGCGGGGAGGTTGCATGTATCGTAGGCCCCAGTGGTTCCGGCAAAACAACCTTGTTGCGCATGATCATGGGCATGGAACCGCCTACACGCGGCAAGGTATTGTTCATGGAGCGGGATGTGTATCGTCTGAAACCCGCGGCCCGGGCCTATTTACGCCGTAATATCGGATTCATATTCCAGGATTTCCGATTGGTTCCTCACCTGACCGTGTGGCAAAACGTGGCACTGCCATTGCGCGGCCTGGGTACGCCGAAGTCCAGGCTCAATGCAAAGGTGGCCGCGGCATTGGATGCCGTGGGCATAACCGGACTTTCGAACATGTATCCCAACACCCTGTCCGGTGGTGAACAACAAAGGGTTGCCGTGGCCAGGGTTACTGCCATGGAACCTGTGGTTGTCCTGGCCGATGAACCGTTCGGTAATTTGGACAAAGACGCTGCACGCATGGTCCTTCAACAGATTCTGGCCTTAAACAGCAGGGGCGCTGCACTGGTCATTGCCACACATGACCTGGCCGTTGCAGGTGAAATAAAGGACGCGACAGTCATCGATCTGACTCCACAGGAGGGGCTGTGAACCGCTGGCACCTGCTGTACATCATGGAAACAGCACGGCAAAATATCCTGCGTAATCACGCAAGGTTCATTGCCGCCAATCTCGTACTGGGTGTGGCCATTGCCGTGGCCGGTATATGGAGCGGGGTATATTTTTCTTTTGCATCACAGTGGGAGAACCTGAATACGGTCACCTGCATGGCCTATCTGCGTAAAGGCCTGGGCCACAGGGATGCGAAAAAAATAATGGACACAACGTGGAAGGCATCACTGGATTCAAAATGGCAATTCATAAGCCCTGCACAGGACCGGCAGGAAAACCTGGCTTTATTGGGTAAACTGGCCCCTGGCACAGCGGCACCAAAATACATCTCTGGCACGGCGTACATAAAAATCCACACGCGAGTACGCACACCTTTTGACCTGAGGACACTGCAAGACCTGATCAATCGATTGTCGTCCACGCCAGGCGTGGATTTCGTGGTGGCCCCACCACTAACAGGCAGCGGTGTGGGGCTTACGTGGGTGGTTGGTGGTATGCAGGCCGTCGGATGGGTTGGAATCGTACTGATGTTTCTGGTGGCGGTTTTTTTGGTGGCGGTCGGTATGCGCTGGTCCATGAGGGACAATGCGGTGGAAACCGAGGTCATCCGTTACTTCGGGGGTACACCGGCCTTTTACCGGGCCCCTGTACTGATCGAAGGGCTGACAGGCGGCCTGATTGCAGGTCTGGTTGGCTTCCTGCTGGCATGGCTCGGGTGGGAACTGGTCACAGGGGTAATGTGGAGCACCTATTCCATTGACCTCGGTATCAGGGGTGCGCCGATTGCTGTGTTTGCATGGATTGCGACAGGCGGCCCTGTGGGGGGACTCGCTGCATTTTTCCTGGCCAGGGGGAAATCGGGATGGTAAGCCTGATACCAGGTCTCATATTGGTCCTGACAGCCGTGGTTCCCTCCGGGATAGTAAAGACAACGGCGAAAGCGCTTTATATCGATCGCATGATCCATGCCAACGTGGGTCCAGCACTTAAAGGCATGGACCAGGCCTATGCAAAGGTCGAACACGACGATTCCACGCAAGCCAAACTACTAAGGCACAGGTCAAGGGTACAAAAACGCCTGGCCGAGGCACTGGCCGTGTGGAAGGTCATGCATACATCGGGTTGCCTGAGGCGGACACCGGACAAATGCCTGCGTATTGCCCATGCAGTACAACACGCAATACCAGGATTGCTGGCAGGAATATCCAGGCAAAGCCAGTACATTGAGAATGCCAGGACCCGTGAATTCCTGGACAGGATCCGTGCTGCAAATACGGCTTGCACGGCATTGTGGCTGCGCACGCAGTCCAAACGATTGCACCGTTTACTGTCGCACCTGGGTGTGGATAAGGTCGAGTCCATACCTGGCATACTAAAATCCAAGGCTGCTGCAGGTGATCGGTCCGCTGAAGTACTGCTGGACCGTATCAAAAAAGGGATTGCCTTTAGTTTCACACCAGGAGGGTTGCGTAATCCCATGGCAGGTTCATGTATAATTCGAAGATTCGGGGCGCTGGATGACCCGAAGTACCCCGTTGCCATACCCGGGCCAGGCATAGTGTTGGGTTGGTATGGCGGCAGGACCCGTACGGTCAGGGCAGTCACGGAAGGTATGGTGTACTCGGTGTTCAAAAATCCGGGAACAGGTCTGACCGTCGTACTCGATCACAGCGATGGCAGGCGATCGGTGTACAGTGGACTCGACACTGTGGCTGTCCACGAAGGCGAGATGGTGCTGGAGGGTGAACGACTCGGGGAAGTTAAGGGCAAAAATATACCATGCATCCTGTTTTTTGCATTGGAAAAGGACGGCAGATGGATAGACCCGCAAAGATTCATCGTTACCGGGCAGTAAAATGGAGTGGTTGTCCAGCCCTCCCCTGCCCCTGCCATTTCAAGACCAGGCCAGCGGTCACGGCCACCGTCACTGCCACTAAAAGACCAGGCGAGCCGAGGGTGTTGATT
>WGCQ01000117.1 GCA_015493765.1 Deltaproteobacteria bacterium | reverse complement strand
TCAGTCAGAAATCCGGCCAGGACGCCTATTACCGGGATTTTTTAAAGCCCCTGTTTTTTCAGGGACTCGCATTGCCGGAATCCGGGCGCTCACCCGAAACAAAGGCCCTGCTGGGCGACATCCCGTACTTAAACGGCGGGATCTTTCAGCCCCACCAGATCGAAGTTGACAACCCTAATATCCAAATCCCTGACCGGGCCTTTGCAGACATCTTTAATTTCTTTGACCGCTACCAGTGGTATTTGGATGACAGACCGATCAAAAACGACAATGAAATCAACCCGGATGTCCTGGGCTTCATCTTCGAAAAATACATCAACCAAAAGGATCTGGGCGCCTATTACACCAAGGAAGACATCACCGGGTATATTTCACGCAACACGATCATCCCGTTCATTCTGCAATCCTTGCAGGATAAACACCCCGCGTTTTTCCATCCCCAGGGCCCGGTGTGGGCCAGCCTGTCCGCGGACCCGGATGCGTACATCTATGACGCAGTGAAAAAGGGGGTTGACCAACCCTTACCGACAAAAATCCAGCAGGGCGTGGACGACCCGTCAAAAAGGGAACATTTCAACGAGCCCGCGGACGATACCCTGGGCCTGCCCACAGAGATCTGGCGTGAAACCGTGGCCAGGCGCAAACGTTACAACGCGCTCAGGGCCAGGATCCTGGCCGGACGCGTTACCCGTATACACGACCTGGTCACATACAACCTGGACATCGAAAAATTCCTGCTCGACCTGGTCACGGACATCAACGTCCCCTTGGTCCTGCAGGACCTGTGGCAAATCGTCAGCCGGATCACGATCCTGGATCCGACATCCGGTTCCGGGGCCTTTTTGTTCGCTGCCCTGAACATCCTGGAGCCCGTTTACGAGGCGATCCTGGACAAAATGGCCGTAATGGTGGAACGATACCCGGAAAACGCCAATGCGGATCCGCAAACCTTGATAGCAATGCACGCATTCAAAAAGGTCCTGGACAGCCTGAACAAGCACCCCAGCCGTAAATACTACGTGTACAAATCGATCATCATCAACAACCTCTACGGCGTGGACATAGTGGAAGAGGCCGTGGAGATCTGCAAACTGCGCATGTTTTTGAAACTCGTGGCCCAGGTACACGACAAATCCAGGCTGGAACCCTTGCCGGACATAGATTTCAATGTCCAGGCCGGCAATACCCTGGTGGGTTATACGAATTTCAAGGAGTTATTGCAGGACCTGGGCGCCGACGTGGAAGCAGCGACCAGGGTCACCAGGATCAATCAAATGGGCGCTGAGACAGCCATAAAATTCAAAACATTCCGACAGATCCAGGACCATTACGATACCTCGCACAAAGAATATCGCACTGCCAAGGCCGAACTGAAACAGGGGCTGGAACAACTCAACAACGAACTCAACCGGGTCCTGGCAGGGACCTATGGTATCCAGAAAGGCAATTATCCGGACCCAACTGCCTACCAGCAGGCATTTTCAAAGTGGCTGGCAACACACAAGCCCTTCCACTGGCTGGTGGCCTTTTACGAGGTGGTGGAAAAAAACAAGGGATTTGACGTGATCATTGGAAACCCGCCGTATGTGGAATATTCAAAGGTAAAAAAGGAATACCAAATCGGGAACTACCAGACCGAATCCTGCGGCAATTTATATGCGTATGTTATTGAAAGAAATACTATATTATGCAAGCCAACAGGTTACCACTCAATGATTGTTCAATTATCTTTAGTTGCTACTCCCAGGATGTCAAAAATTCAAAAAATATTGATGAATACATCGTCTACAGTTTGGATTTCTAATTTTGATGATAGACCTGGTAAATTATTTGATAATTTGCAACATATCAGGGTATCAATATATGTTGCCAACATCTTGAAAACTGGTGCGGAATCAACACCTTTGTACACGACAAGATATAGACGGTGGAAAAGTGAATTCAGACAATATCTTTTTGATATACCACCCGAATTTACATCGATACAGGTATCATGGGTTAAAGAGGTAATTCCTAAATTAGATATAAATGGGAGAGACATCTTTCTGAAACTCGTAGAAAATAAGATACAGATTCAAAAATTTATATCTAAAAATGCCCCTAACATTGTTTACTATCACAATGCGCCGCAATACTGGATCCGCGCAATGGATTTCGCTCCTTATTTTTGGAATGAACGGGAAGGGAAAAAGATTTCAACACAGGTAAAAAGACTAAAATTCAAAGAAGACCATTTTGCCAAAATAACAATAGCAATTCTCAATTCTTCCTTGTTTTATTTCTGGTTCATAGCCCTGTCGGATTGCAGGCATCTCAATAGCCGCGAGATCGTGCTGTTCCCTGCGGATATTGAAAAAATATCCAGGAACCATGGACAGGAATTGATTGGACTCGTTGCAAAACTCATGGATGACTATAAACTGCATAAGGAAAGAAAAGAAACCGTGTATAAAACACAGGCAAGGTGGTGTATGATGAATTCCGGCCCAGATACTCCAAACCAATCATCGACGAAATCGACAGGGTTCTGGCCAAACACTACGGGTTCACGGACGAGGAACTGGACTATATCATCAATTACGACATAAAATTCCGCATGGGGCTGGTAAAATGAAGGAAACCAGGGAAATAAAACTGCTGGACAGGGTCTTTGATGCCTGGGGAAACACGGGACTGCTGGACCGGCATCTGGTCGGCCTGCTGTCGTCCCGGCGGGTGCCGGGCATGCCCGTGCTGGATGCGGCAAACAGGTGCAAAGACCTGGCAGGCCCGGACCAGGCCGTTGTCAGCGGGTTCCATTCGCCCGTGGAATCCATGTGCCTGGACATCATGGCCCTGCACGGCACTGCAATGATTGCGATCCTGGCGGCCCGGCTGATCCCCGACACCCTGCCCGAAAC
>WGCQ01000116.1 GCA_015493765.1 Deltaproteobacteria bacterium | reverse complement strand
GTATAGTGCACATCACAAGACCTGTTCTGTAATGTAATACATTGAATTTACACAATATTCGTAGGGGCGGGTTCCAAAACCGTCCGGTTTCAATAGCACAAAAACGAAAACGAAAGATTTTCATGTGTGACCACGGATAATCTTGTGCACACGGCCAACGGTCACGGACTCGGTCACGGACTCGGTCACGGACTCGGTCACGGCCAACGGTCACGGACTCGGTCACGGACTCGGTCACGGACTCGGTCACGGCCAACGGCCACGGACTCGGCCACGGAATACGGATGTTAAACGACCCGGTTGGGGTAAAGAGGGGGCATCTTACTTCATGTGTACGATTTGGGCCTGGCCTTGCACTTGAGGTCGCGCAGCATGCTGACTGACAGCAGGCTGACCACGAGGCCCGCGACCGCTGGCAGCAAAAACGCCCAGCGCAGGCCGGCACCATCAGGAAACAGGTCCGACACCCAGCCCATGACCGATGGAAACACGGTACCTGACAGGCCAACGGTTGCGCTGAGCATGCCGAATGCAGTGCCCACGCTGTCCGGAAACATCTGGGCCGTGGCCGCCTGGAAAAACGGGAAACTCACGCTCATGCCCAGGCCGCTGAGCCCCAGCACCAGCCAGTGCAGCCACGCGGGACCGGGCAGTATTACCACCGCGGACATGAACACGGCAAAACTCAGCAGGGTCCGCACAATGGCGCCTGGACGCACGCCAAGCCCCAGCCTGGGTATCAAAAACCTGCCCCCGGACATGAGCAACCAAAACACCATCAGGCAACCGCCTGCGAGCCCCATGTCCAGGCCGTCGTGGTTGACCAAAAACAGGGGAATCCACGTGGTGACCCCGGTTTCCAGCCCGATGTACAAAAACACGCCGAACAGCATCACCAGGAAATCGGGCTTGGCAAACAAGCGCTTATACGTGGCTAACAGGTGTTGCTGCCGCTTGCGCGGGGTATCAGGGGCCTTCAAAAAAAAGAACAGAATCGCCACGATAACGCTGAACCATCCACCTGCCAGAAACAATTGCTGGAACGTCACGCCCCCATCCATCAGCATGCCCGCCACCCACGGCACGAATGCCAGCACAATGGCCATGGTCCCGTGCGCCGCATTCAGCATCAACACCCTGGGTGCCTTGCCCGACTCGGAGATCAGGGCCAGGGACCCCACGAACGAGGTCCCGCTGAGCCCGATCAACAGCATGCCCGCGTAAAACAGTCCGACCGTGCTGCTGAAACCCACCAAAAAAGGCCCCGCAATACCCAGGATATTGCCCAGGTGGATCAGGCGACGCTCGCCCCACCGGTCCACTGCGGGCCCGCCCACCAGGTTCGCCAGCATCGACCCGGCAAAGGCCATGCTCATGCCCAGGCCCGCCTGGAAGTAACTGGCATGAAACCGGGCGCGCACCGCGGGCAGGCTCGGTGCAATCGTGGCGAACACCAGGATCCGTGCGATCAGGACGACAAAGGCACCTGCTACGCCTGCCAACTGAACCTCGCATCCACTATGTGGGCGCCCCGGCCCTTTTGTCCCACGATCACCGGGTTCAGGTCGAATTCCCTCAGTTCGGGCGTATTTGCAAACATGGCGGCCACCCGCACCACCAGGTCAACGAATGCATCAGTGTCCGCCTGGCCACGGCCCCTGAAGTCGTTGAACAGGGCAAAGGAACGCAGCGATTTCAAGGCATCCATGACCTCTGCCGCCGTGACCGGGGCCAGCAAAAACCGCACGTCCTTGAACAATTCCACCATTACACCGCCCAGGCCCACGGTGATCACGGGTCCGAACACCGGGTCCCGAATGCCGCCGATCACCGCCTCCACAACGCCGTGCACCTGCTGCTGGATCAGGACGCCGCCGTCCATGCCCGGTGCAAAGCGCTCGATGAAATCGTGGACCACGGCCTTCAGCGTGCCGCGGTCACTTATGTCCATGCGCACCGCCCCGGCCTCGGTCTTGTGCACCACCTTGTCGGACAGCACCTTCACCACCACCGGGAACTCGATGTCCACGCCATCAACCTCGTCCTTTGTATGCACGAGTGCGTATTTCGGCACATTCAGGCCCTTGTCCGCCAGCATGTCAAACAAACCGGACTGCCCTGCCCTCTCGAATCGCTGCCGGACCCGCGGGAATACCAGCGCCTCTGCCTGTCCGGTGCCACTGTCCCTGACCCTGGCCAGCGCGGAGAACGCCTGGGGAATCGATGCAAATATCGGGTAATCGTACCCCTGTTTCACCTGGGCCATCTCCTTGTCGTCCGTAAACATCACCAGGGCCACGGGCTTGCCGTACTGCCTGGACAGTGCCTCGGCCTTGTTCACAAGGCGCCTGGACTGCGTGGATTCCAGCGCGGCAAAGTACTCGTGGATCATGACCACTGCCCCTGCCTCCTCGATCCTGCACGCCTCCTCCATGACCCGGGCATAGATGTCAAAATCGTACACATCGCCCAGGTCCAGGGGGTTTTGCCTGCTGATCACCGTGTTTTCGAACGCATTTTCAATGGAGTCCAGGAAACTCTTTGGGTATTCGACCAGTTCGAAGCCCGCATCCGCGGCAGCATCCGCGGCCATGACCGCGTGGCCGCCCGAGCGTGCGATGATCGCGACCTTGCTGTTTTTCGGCCTGGGCATGGACAACGCCTTGACCAGGGCCACCACGTCCTGCATGTCGTTTGCCGTTAACGCGCCGGCCTGCCTCAGCGCGGCCTCGCCGATCCTGTTGTCCGTGGCCAGGGCCGCGGTGTGCGAGTAGGCAATGCCCCGGGACAATGCGCTGCGGTTCGCCTTGTGCACGATCACGGGCTTGTCCGTCGCCCGGATCGCATCGAAAAACGCCCTGCCACGGGAAAAACTCTCCAAATACATCACGACCATGTCCGTGTCCTGGTCCCGGGCCAGGTACTCCAGGTAATCCACCTCGTCCAGGTCCAGTTTGTTGCCTATGCTCACGAATTTCGACAGGCCGATGTTTTCGCTGACCAGGCGGTACAGGTAACTGACGCCCACGCCACCGCTTTGCGACACCACGGACACGCCCCCTGTCCGCCACAGGTCCCGAAACGGCACGAACGGCACGGCCATCCTGGCATGCTTGTTGATCAGGCCCAGACAGTTCGGCCCCACGAACCGCACGCCGTACCTGGATGCAGCTGCCACAAGCCGCGCCTCCAATGCCTTGCCCTGGTCGCCCAGTTCCCGAAAGCCGCCGCTTTGCACTACCGCCCGCTTCATGCCCCGGCCGGCCAGGCCCTCGAACAGGTCTGGCACGGCCTTTGCCGGCACCAGGAACACGCCCAAATCCACGTCCTTCGGGATTTCATCCACCCCGGTCCTGATCGGGTGGCCGAACAAGTGCCCCGGCCGCCTGCCCAGCAGATATATCGCGCCCTCGTACCCGAATTCGATCAGGTTGGACACGATAAAGCGGCCCAGGTTCATGGGATTCAGGGATACGCCCACCACTACGATGCTTTTTGGATAAAACAATGTGTCCATGTGTCGTCCTCCGGGATGAAATCAGGGCTCCGATTGTGCGCCTTTCGATGCGTCGGCCTTTTCCTGTTGTTGTGCCTCTTTGCGGCGCCGGATGTTCAAATTCCTGATCTTGTTCAGCAGGCTGTCAAACCCCGACCGCCTAACGATCCTCACGAACTGCCGGCGGTACTTGCGCATCATGCTGATCTCGTCGATAATCACGTCGTATGCCCACCACTTGCCCCGTTTCTTGTGAAACGAGTAATCCACCTGGGCCTCGGAACGACCCGAATGTATGGTGGTGGACACGAACGCCTTGCCGCCCTTCATGTATTTTACCTTGCCGTTGTAGGTAATGCTGAACTTTTGATTCGCGTTGAACTTGTTGACATAGGTCCGCTGGATCATCTGTTTGAACTGGTCCACGAATTCCTTGCGCTGTTTTTTCTTTAACTTGTCCCACGTGCCGGGCAGGGTCAGCGCGGACAACTGTTCATAGTCGATGAACGTCTCCATGATCTGGCGCAGGTGGTCCCGCATCACGCGCTGGTCCGGGTATTTTTTTATCACCTTTTTCATCTCGAGGTATTTTTGCTTTAGCACGCTCATGGGCGTGGCATGCTTGTGTGTTTTTGCATACAGCCCGCCCGGGATCCAAACCATCAATAGAATCGCAATCCATGCACGTGTATTCATTTGTGCCCCTTCCATGTATTTCCAATCACCTGTTGCAGCCTCATGACCGCGATGTTAAACCGGGCCACGGAATTGTAGTAATCGAACCGCGACTTGTAGTACTGCACCACCGCGTCCGTGAGGTCCTTTATGCCGCAAAAACCGTTGTCGTACAGGTCCGATTCGGCGATGGCCCAGGATTTGGCCGCCTTCATGGCCGTTTTGGCATAGCCCAGTTGCTTGCGGTACAAGTCGATGTCCTTCAGCGCCTTCATCACCTGCAATTCGATGCCCTGCCTCAGCGCATCCCGTTTTGCCACCAGTTCGGACAGTTCGGCCCGGGCCCGGTCCAGGTCCGCGACCTTGCCCCCGATGTCCAGGTCCATCTTCAGGCCCAAGGCCCCAGCAGCGCTGTACGTGTTGAACGGGTCGTCCGCAAACGGGCTGCCCTGGGGGTCCGCGACATTGGAATGCCCGATCTGGAAGCGTCCCGTGACGTACAGGTCCGGGAAAAATGCCGCTTTTCTGAGCCTCACCTGCGCCTCCCTTGCCGCAACAGCAGCGTTCAGGGCCATCAACTCGGGCCTGTGTTTCAAGGCCTCGCCTGTATAATATTCCCTTTTTTTGCGTTTCCATGCAAGCGGTGCCAGCCCGGAAGGCAGTTGCACGTCATCCAGCCCGGTCAGCACCCGCAGTGCATCAAGGGCCTTGTCAACCATGGACTGGGCCAGCGCGGTCTGGCTGAAGTACTGGCTGCGAAACACGCGAAACTTCATCTTGTCCACGGGGTCAAAATCGGGGTCGTCCTCCTGTTCCAGTTGTTTCAGGCGTTTTCCCGCCTTGTTGATGTATTTGCGGCCGTCCTTGAGTGCATCCAGCACGGCCTTTGCGCCCAGGGCCGCGTAGTAAACCGATTGCACCTGCAGCACCACCTGTGCCCGCGCGATCGCCTCGCGGTAACGGCCCACTTGTACGCCGTAACGCGCCGCGGTCTTCAGCGCCGATATCTTGCCGAACGTGTAAATCGGTATAATCCCCTCGATCCGGGTGAACACGAAATAGCCCCACTGCCCCAGGTCGGTGTAGCCCTTTATCGCATTGCCACGCTGGGCCGGCATGGGCGCTATCAGGCCCACCAGGTCAGCCCTGGGCCACTGCGCGGATTTGGCCTTCAGCAACCGGGCCTTCAGGGCCTTTGTGGAATAGCGGGCCGCGCGCATCAAGGGGCTGTTGTTCAGTGCATGCCTCACCGCCTCGTCCAGGGTGAGCGTCCTGGCACCTGCCCTGCCTGCATAGACCAGGCACCACAAGGCAACCAGCCATGACACCCAAAGCCGAGCCCTCAACCAACCCCTCCTTTTACCATGCCCTGCGTGATCTTCAGCGCCTCACGGGCCAGGTAGAACACACCCTCGAAGCCCAGGCCGCCCGTCATCTCGGCCCCCAGGTTCAGCACGTTCTTGAATGCGCTCTGGATCGGGATCGTAAACAGGCCCAGGCCCTTGTCCGGGTCCTGCGGATAGACCGGCAGCAGGCTGCGCGTGTCCACGAAGTATTCGTCGTCCGCCTGGCGTTTGCGGATCGCTGCAATGGACTGCATCACGTCGTCCACGCGCAAAAACGGCAAGAGGTCCTGTTGCAACGCGTGGATCACCGCGGCGCCGAAGTTCATGAGGCCCTCGATGGTGCCGTCGAATGCGGCGGCCGGCATGAATGCGGTCACCGAAATCACGGCCTGGTCATGGCCTTCCTGCACGGACCGGGGTTCCATCGCAGGATTGGTTTGCACGATCAGGAAATTGGTGCCCTCCAGCGGTTTCCCCGGGTCCAGGACGTTGAACACGAGGTGGCCCATGCCCTCCGGGACCTGGTCCACGTCCATGCCCAGGTTCAGCGTGAACACGTAGTGCGAGGGCTGGTAACGCTCCAGGTCCTCGGCAAAGCCCTTGACCTTACGGCCGGATGGCAGCAATGGCATGGCCTCGGACGGGTTCATGCCCAGTGCCACCAGGGCAGTGCCTATTGTGTCGCCGGATCTTTCCAGTGTCAGCGTATTGATTGCACCCTTCCAGTTGCTCGACATGGAGGCAACGGTTTCGTTCAGCCGTACCTCGCCCGAATTCTGGCGTATCTTTTCCAGGAATATCCGCCGGATTTCGTCCAGGCCCCAGTCAATGTGCACGAGCCCGTTGCGCAGGTGCCACAACAGCCTGCAATGCGCGACACCGCCCGGCTGGACCGGTGACAGGGCCAGGCCGGCGCCCATTGCATTCACCACGGCCATGGCCCGAGGGTCGCGCCCAAGGCCCTCGAACACGTCCACGAAGGGCTGCACCACCTCCTCGAGGCGCGTGGCAAGCCCGCGGTGTGAAAACGAGTCCTTGAATTTGCGCGGCGGGATCACGGGAAACTCCGCGAGTGCCTCCTCGATGCCCTTGTTCGTGGACTGGAGCACCTGGTCCATCAGCATCACGAAATTGTCCGCAAGCGCGGGAAATTCGCGTTTCAGTTCCTGCTCGAACAGTTCGCTGCGCACGGGCAGGTCCAGCCTGACCCCTGGCATCACCACCTGGATGATCGGGTCCAAGGGCAGGGGACGGTTGCGGATTTCTGGCCCCAGGGTGAGGTCACCGAAGCAATCCGAGATGATCGTGGAACTGTGCAGGCCGTATATCAACTGGGGCCTGCTGACAAAACGCAAGGCATCGATTTCATAGATATTGTCGTGTCCACGCTGGCCCACGACCAGGACACGGTAGTTTTTCTTTGCGGCCAGGGCACCAAAGACCAGGGCCGGCAGATCGGTCCCAAGTATGACTATGTGAAAAGAACTGTTAATCACCTTCAAACGCCCCTTTGATCCTGCGTTTCAGCATAACACGCCGGCCTTGCATCTCAAAATCACCTGCCACCACGGCATCGATCACCAGGGGATAAAACCTGTGTTCATAAACCAGAATGCGGGCGGCCAGGTCATCGGCCGTATCCCCTGGCCAAACCGGCACCGGGTACTGAAATATGATCGGCCCGCTGTCCAGGCCCTCGTCCACAAAGTGGATCGTGAGGCCGCTGACCTTGACACCGTGTTCCCAGGCCTGTGACTGGGCGTTAAGCCCGGGAAAGGCAGGCAGCAAGGACGGATGGATGTTCACAATGCGACCGGGAAAGCGCCGGACAAAGACGCCGGACAACAGCCGCATGAAGCCGGCCAGCACGACCAGGTCCACGTCGTACTCGCCGAGTACATCGCCCATGGCCTGCTCGAACGCCCCGCGGTCCGGGTAATCGCGTTTGCGCACCACCACCCCTGGCACCCCAAGGTCGCGGGCCTTTTGCACGGCCGGTGCACTGGCCTTGTCCGATATACACACGGCCACGTCGTAATCCACCAGCCCCTGTTTTGACGCGCGAACGATCGCCTCCATGTTGGAACCACGGCCTGACACCAGTATGCCTATGCGTTTGTTGCTCATTCGGCCCTCGATCAACCGCTTTCCCGCACCGGTCCGGCACCCGAACGTACCTCGCCCATGACAAAGACGTCCAATCCGTGCAAAAATTCCTGTTCGGCCATCAGGCCTTGCAACAGTTCCCTGGCCTTGTCCGCAAGCCCCGCAGCAACAATCAGCACCATACCCACGCCCATGTTGAACACGCGCCGCATCTCGGCATCCGTGATGTCATTGCCCTGGAGCAGGTCCCACAGGGGATTTTCGGGTATGGCCGAACGGTCCACCATTGCGTGTACATCACGCGGCAGCACCCGTTGCAGGTTTCCTGCCAGGCCCCCGCCCGTGATATGCGCCGCTGCATGCACCATGCCCGGGTGTTCACGGTGTAACTGCCACACGGGCCGGGAATAGATGGCCGTCGGTGCGAGCAAGGCCTCCCCCAATGGCCTGTCCAGGCCTTCGTACACGTGGCCAAGGTCCAAACTGCGGCGTTCGATCACCTTGCGTATCAGCGAATAGCCATTTGAATGGGGGCCGGTGGACCGGATTCCAATCAACACGTCACCGGGCTTGACCAGGTCAGGCCCCAGAACCGCGTCCCGTTGCACGATGCCTGCCATGAAACCGGCCAGGTCGAAGTCGCGGCCCGTGTAAAGCCCCGGGAGTTCCGCAGTCTCGCCGCCCACCAGGGGCACGTCCGCCCTGCGGCAGCCCTCGGCAATGCCCTGTAACAGCACATCGGCCTCGTCCAGGTCCAGGGCTCCGGTGGCATAGTAGTCTAAAAACGCGATGCCCCTGGCACCTGTACACAGGACGTCGTTGGCGCACATCGCCACCAGGTCGATTCCAAGGTCCTGCATCATGCCGTATTGCCGGGCCAGCAGCAGTTTCGTGCCCACGCCGTCAGTGGAAAATACCAGCAGCGATGCACTGTCCGGTTCGGGGCTGACCAGCGCGGCAAAACCGCCGATCCCGCTGACTATCGTGTCCCGTCCAGGTGTCTTTGCAGAAACACGGGCCGCAATACGGGCCACCTGTTCCCCAGCATCTATGTCCACGCCGGCATTTTTATAGTCCAAAGGTGCCACGCGTCAACAATAGCCGAGCCACCAGTCTTAGTCAATATGGAAATAGTACCCCAAATTACCTGCCTAAATTCGGCAGTGAAACTTCGCCTGACGGCTCGTTGCCACGGCCTGTGGCCGTTGGCCGAGACCGTTGACCGATACCGTTGACCGATACCGTTGACCGTGGCCGAGTGGGGCCGGCATCCTGCCGGCCTTTCCGTGGCCGGGGTTCCTGGTTGCAACTGGAGCCTTCCCGAAGGCCCGCAGGGCCGTCCCACAGCAGCCGCAGGCTGCGACCCGACGCCCGAAGCCAGAGGCCCGAATCCCGAAAACCAGTCACCTGCACAGCCCCCACACCAGGCCATTCAACCGGTCGAGTGTCAGGATCAACGTTTCCATTTCCCCATCATCCACCAGACCCAGCATGCGAATGATATCCAACGCAGCAGCCAGTTCCCTGCCCGAGCCGTAGGCAACAGTAAAATGGTACCTGCGGTCCCTGCCTGTCCTGCCCGCGCCTTCCGCAATGTTCAGCGGAATACTGATAACAGCACGCCTGGCCTGGTCCATAAGGTCCCCTGGTGCATGGATGTTATTCAGCAATTTCAG
>WGCQ01000115.1 GCA_015493765.1 Deltaproteobacteria bacterium | reverse complement strand
GGTCCAAAATAAATTTTGACAAAATTTTGTGTGCAATCTAAAATTATTTTCCGAAGACCCCTAAGGGAGAACATTCCGAATGCTCAAAAGATTTGCTGCAATACTCCTGTTTTCGATGGTGCCTGTCGTTGCGTTCGCCGGTGGTTTTGAATTTCCGGATAACGGAACAACAGCACTCGGTCGTGCGGGCGCATTTACTGCGAAAGCGGATGACCCATCCGCGATCTACTACAATCCCGCAGGCCTTGCCAAACTGCGTGGCTGGAAGATCATGCTTGACAGCAATCTGACATTCAAGCGTGTATCCTTTACCAGGGCGCCGGAAAACGGGATTACTTATCCTGCTGTCAAAAATAAACTGACCCCGTTTCCAGGTCCCATGTTCGTGGTGTCCACGAATTTCGGTCTGAAAAACTGGACCTTTGCACTGGGGCTCTACGGTCCCAGCGCCGTGGGCAAGGTGGAGTACCCGGATGACCCGGGATTGAAGTACCCGGCAGTGGCCCCTCAGAAATTCGAACTCCTGTCCATGGATACGATGATGGCCTTTTACACCCTGGCCGCGGCATGGAAACCCACCGATACGTTCAGTTTCGGCATCAGCTTGCAGTGGGCCGACATGTGGTACTCCCGGTTCAGCCTGTGGGTGAACACGTTTACATCCGCCCATACCACGAATACGGGCACCTGGCCGGACCCTAACTATGACGCGGTGGCGCACATCGACATGAGGGACCACTTTGCGTTTACCATGCTGTTCGGTTTGATGTTTCGTCCGAACCCAGCACTGGAAATCGGCATTTCGGCCAGGCCCATCCCGGTGCGATTTCATGCGGCAGGCACGTTCAATGTGACCTATCCGACGAAATACCTGCACGACCTGGAGGCAAGCGGTGGTATATCCCTGGTCAAAAACCGCGTGACCATGGACCTGGAACTGCCGATCTACGTACGCATGGGCGCGCGTTACATCTATCGCAAGCACAAACACGAGGTCTTTGACATAGAATTCGATACGGTTTATGAAAACTGGTCCACCACAAAGGCCTTCAACCTGGACATGGATGCGGAACTGGAAATGAACGGCGCCAAATATCCGTTGAAATCCATGTCGATCCCCAAGGATTACAAAAACACCTGGAGTTTTCGTTTGGGCGGCGATTACAACGTGGTGCGGGACAAATTGTGGCTGCGTGCAGGTACATTTTTCGAGACCGGGGCCACGCCACGTGACACGACATTCCTGGATTTTATGAGTTTTAATCGTGTCGGGGTCAGTGCAGGATTAACCTGGCGCGTATGGGCGTTCGACATAAAACTGGCCTACGAGCACATCTTCCAGCCGACCCGCAACATCGGGATCAACGAAACGAAAATCCATGAAATCATGCCTATAAGCCCGTGCAGCGCACCGTACACGTGCGATGACTGCCATCCCAAGGGTGAACCGCCCGGACCTGCTGTTGGCGGCGGCGAATACAAGACATCGTTTGACATCGTGTCAGCGGGTATAAATTTCAATTTCGATCGGCTGTAACACCATGCGAATCAAGACATTTATATTCATTCCCATACTTTTGGGTATGGCGGTCCCATCCCGGGCAAAACAGCCTCGCTTCCGGGATTTTTTTAACACCTTCCGCCTGCGGGTGGATTGTATTCACTATGGCAACAGCAGGACCGAGGGCTATGCGCTGGACCGTATATACGCGGAGCCCAGGTGGGGCGGCAACCCTGACAGGCTGATAGACCCGCTTGACTATGGCACGTACAAGGTGGAGTTGTTCGACAAAAAAACAGGTAAACTTATTTATTCCAGGGGGCTGGCGACCCTGTTCGGCGAGTACAAGACCACGCGTGAGGCCCGTTCCGGCGTGGTCAAGGCGTTTGCCGAAAGTTTTTTGACCCCCATGCCGCTTCGTCCGGTTGACCTGGTGGTCCTGGTCAGGGCGAAATCCGGCAGATTCAGGAGGTTATGGAAACTCGCGATCGACCCGTCGCAATACAAAATCGTGCGTCGAACACCGGACCCGACAGTCCGGGTCTTTACACCGTGGCATACGGGCGACCCTGCCCACAGTGTGGATATAATGGTGGTGGGTGACGGCTACTGCAAGGCGCAGGCGAACAAGTTCCGGGCTGACCTGAGGCATTTTGTCAATGTGTTTCTGGACACGCCTCCCTTTTCGGGGCGCAAGTCCGTGATCAATATCTACGGTGTTTTGAAATTTTCGCAGGACTGCGGTGTCAGCGAACCCCGCAAGGGCCGATACCTGCGTATTGCGGCAGGCTCATCCTTTGACAGCCTGGGATCGGCCAGGTATCTGACGACCCGGGCAAACCGACGCCTGCGGGATATGGGCGCGTCAGTCCCCTACGACATTATCTATATCATGGCGAACACAGCCAGGTACGGTGGTGGTGGCATATACAACCTGTTCAGCGTGTTTGCCGCGGACAACGAGTGGGACGGCTACCTGATGACCCACGAATTCGGTCATGCCTTTGCAGGCCTGGCCGACGAGTACTATTCGTCCAAGGTGGCGTACGAGGACTTTTATCCAAAGGGCGTTGAACCATGGGAGCCGAACATCAGCCGGGCCCACACGCGGGGCACGGTGAAATGGAAGGCCTTGTTGACACCAGGTGTGCCCCTGCCGACCCCGGATACGCCCGAATATGACGGCGTGGTGGGCGCATTCGAGGGGGCAGGATACGTGGCAAAGGGCCTGTACAGGCCGTCCAGGACGTGCAAGATGAAGGACAAGGGATTTTTGCCGTTTTGCAAGGTATGCAAGGCCGCTATAATGCGCATGATCGACTATTACACGGCGCATTAAGGTGATGCATCTTTAATTTATCTTTGTGTTTCAAGGTGTTGCAAAATACCCAAATTACCGGACAAATTTGAGGACAAAGGTTGCAAAAAGTGGTTCAGGTGCAAGGCGTTGAGCCAATTTGAGCGCAGTCGTATTAGCGGTACGTGGAGCATACACAGGTGCAAACGACAAAGTAGATGGGCCGCTTGCAGTGCCTTGCCTAAGGCCGCAGGCCGTGACAACGAGCCGCCAGGCGAAGTTTCACTCCCGAATTTAGTTCGGTAATTGGGGGATACCCGTACCATTTGCCTTGGTCATGGCCTTGGTGTATATTTCCTGTGATGAAAGTCCTGGCAAAGATTACATTTGCGGCAATGTTGGTCCTTGTGGCCTGTGCCGGGAACCGGCAGGAGGTCCTTGTTCGGCCTGGGCCCGTTCTGGTCGTAAAAAATGGTACCCAGGAACCCATCGACTGTTTTGCGGATGGCTGGTACCTGGGGACGGTCAAAAGAGGGGAACGGGCGGAATTTGCCAATATGAGGGCAAAAAAACAACGAATTACGGCACGCGGCCTGGATAGTGGTGCCCATTACTGGACCATGATTGACCTGTCCAGCAGGCGCAAGGCCGTTTGGGACGTGAGGTCGCCAAAGCCCGAGTTGCAAGGGAGCAGTCCCTACGCCATAATTGTACGCAACCGTCAAAACGCAAACCTGAAGGTGCAGATCGACGGTATGTCCCAAAACGGTGTTGAACCCGGGAAATCCCGGCGTTTTGGGGTGAAATCGCCAGGCAGGCACAGGGTGGAGGTTGTAAATGCGGCGGATGGCCTGGATTGGCACTTTATAACCCATGTCCAGGCAGGCGTAACCCCGGTATTGGATATCGGCCCTGCACTGGCCGTCATACGTGCACGAAACACGGAAAACAAGGGGGTCTATGTGGCCATTGACCATGGGGCCTCCCGGATGATTACCCCTGGACGGGCAACCAGGTTCAAGGACGTCAAACCGGGAAAGCACAGGATTGAATTCGCAGGAGTGGACGGTCAGATGTGTGGCGAATTTGACGTTGCGGTCAAGCCTGGCCAGGAACTTACCGTGGAGCCGAGGTGTCCCAAGTCGGAGCTCATGGCCATAAACGATACGGACAAGGCCGTAGAGATTCGCCTGGGCAGCAGTGTGTTGACCGTATGTGCGGCAAAAGGCGCGGTGGATGTGGGTAACCTGCCAACCGGGACCCTGCGACTGGAGGCCTGGAGCGGCCCCGTCCTGGTGGCCAGGGTGACCAGGAGTGCCAGACCTGGCCAAAAACTGTTATGGATGATCAGGCAGGGTGCCGGTATTGTGGGAAACGAAAGACTGGGGACCCTGTTGGTGTATAATAAATCGAACAGGGACGTGGATTTGTGGGTGGATAAGGTCAAAAGAGGTACGATCCAGAAGGGGCGTAACCTGCTTTTGGCCTCCATGACACCAGGGGACCATGCCATATATGCCTATTGCCCGGCTACGGGCACCGTATGGTCTGCAGAGGTGCATTACGACGGAAACGAACGCCTGAAATGGACCGTGGACAGGGCGTTTGGTTCGCTCAGGATGAAAAATCAATGGGGTGAACCGATCAGCATCCTGTTGGACGGCAGCCAGACGCTAAAGATGAAAAAGGGACAAGAGAAGGTAATACAATTGTCTTCCGGCACGCACGTATTGGAGGTTACGGGCAGTGGCGTGGACCTGACCCAGAAGGTCCTGATACCGGTCATTCCACAACATTGGGCATCTGTCGTACTGCGTAAGCCCGTAGGGACTTTAATCGTGCATAATGCCGGGCATGTACCATTGTCCTTGACCCTGGACGAAAAGGAAATTGGCGTCCTGCAGCCGGACGGAGATGTAAAAATGGATGCAGTGGCCTCCGGTACACACACAATCGTTGGAATAACCCTTGATTCCAAGGCCAAATGGCTTAACACAGTACGCATACCCCGGGGAAAGGTTACCACGGTGGAAATCGGCAAGTAAGGCAACCTCGGGGGTGAACGGATACCGTATGCTGTTGACCTGAGGAAATTTCCCAAATTACCTGTCAAATTTGGCTCTTCCGGAATTAGCCTGGGTAATTCCGGAAGAGCCATTTTTTTGTGGAAAATTTGCGGAACAGGATCAAAATTTGTAGAATTGAAATTGGGAATATTCGCAGAGTAGAACTTTTTGGCGGGGAAGGGAAATGAGAAATAGAGATTTTTTTTCAAAGGTCCTGGTATTTTTGTCCATGGGCGCAGGCCTTGTTTTGTGGGGATGCCCTTCTTCGACGCCACCCGGATTTTCCGTTGATATTATCCAGCACGAACAAGATACCATACCAATCCCCCTGGATATTCGGTTGGTTGACCTTAGAAACGACAAGCCCATTGTGCCTGATGCGCTGTTGTGTACCCCCGGGCAACTAAAATGCGATGGCTCCACCGTAATTAAATGTACAGCAGACGGTTACAGGTGGGAAAAATTACAGGATTGCAGGCCTGGTACGTTTTGCCAGGATGGCAAATGCCAGGGAATATCCGGTTGCGGTGATAAATACTGTGATGTTGGGGCCGGTGAAAACTGCGATACCTGTCCGCAGGATTGCGGGTGCAAGGCCGGCGAGACCTGTTACCTGGGATTGTGCTGCACACCGGACTGCAAGGCAAAGGCATGCGGCAGCGACGGATGCGGTGGGGACTGTGGAACATGCGCCAACGGACAGATATGCAAGGATTTTCAGTGCGTGCTGAGTGCAACATGTCCCAACGGCGTGTGCAACCCGGACCAGGGGGAAAACTGCGATACATGCCCCCCTGACTGCGGCTGTGCCAGTGCAGAAGTGTGCATGGACGGCAAGTGTGTCAAGCCTGAGTATTGCGGGGACGGTGCATGCGAAACAAACAAGGGCGAAAACTGCATGACCTGCGTGGCGGATTGTGCATGCCAAAACGGTACTCAATGCGAAAATGGAAAATGCGTGGCCAAAAATGCCTGTGGAAACGGCAGGTGCGAGGCGGATTTGGGTGAAAATTGCAGTACCTGTCCCCGGGACTGCGGGTGCAAATCGGGGCAGTCATGTGTGCACGGGAAATGCGTGGCAAAGAAATTCTGTGGAAACGGGAAATGCGAGGCGGACTTGGGTGAAAATTGCAGTACCTGTCCCAAGGACTGCGGGTGCAAATCCGGAGAGGTGTGCAGAAATGGCATGTGTCGCGTCCCAGGACACTGTGGAAACGGCAGGTGCGAGGCGAACAAGGGTGAAGATTGCAACACCTGTCCCAAGGACTGCGGCCCGTGTTGCGTCCCCCAAACCTGCCAGCAACTGGGTTTCCAGTGCGGCAAGATTGACGACCATTGTGGCCACTGGATAGATTGCGGTACCTGCGGACCCGGTGAATCCTGTGTGCAGGGGTACTGTGTCCCCAACGCCGTTTGTGGTGACGGCGTATGTGGTTATGATACCGGCGAAAATTGTGCGAATTGCCCGGCTGATTGCGGGTGCAAAAATGGCCAGGTATGCATGCCTGGCGGCACCTGTTGTACGCCCAATACCTGTGACCAGATGGGTAAGCAGTGCGGAAATTGGGATAACGGCTGCCACCAGATGGTCCAGTGTGGTACATGCAAACCAGGTGCCCAGTGTTTCAAGGGCCATTGCGTGGAAACGCCCCACTGCGGGGATGGTGTATGTAACCGGGACCAGGGGGAAAATTGTGCAAGTTGCTGGGAGGATTGCGGGTGCAAAAATGGCCAGGTGTGCATGCCTGGCGGCACCTGCTGTACGCCCAATACCTGTGACCAGATGGGTAAGCAGTGCGGAAATTGGGATAACGGCTGCCACCAGATGGTCTATTGCGGTTCGTGTCCACCGGATGCGTCTTGTGTCAACGGCGTTTGCGTGGGGATACTGCGGTGTGGTGACGGCAAATGTAATCCTGACGCAGGCGAAAATTGCGGGACCTGTCCACAGGATTGTGGTTGCGGGCCGGACGAGGTTTGCCGCAATAACACCTGCGTGGCGGCCAGCGTATGCGGCGACCAGGTGTGCGACCCGTCGAATGGCGAGAATTGCAGTACCTGCCCGTTGGACTGCGTGTGTCCGGAGGGAACGCAATGCCAGGGAGGTGTATGTGAGGCTGTAAACGCCTGCGGCAACGGGGTCTGTGAACCGGACAAGGGTGAAAACTGTGCCACGTGCCAGGCGGATTGTGCCTGCAAGTTAAAAGAGGCCTGTGTCCAGGGGCGTTGCTTGCCATTTCAGTATTGTGGTGACGGAAAATGTGACCCTACCGTAAAGGAAAACTGCGAGGTATGCCCTGCTGACTGTGGCTGCAAGGACGGCCAGTCCTGCGTCAACGGCACGTGTTGTACACCGGCATGCGATGGGATGCAGTGCGGTCCTGACGGGTGCGGCGGTTCCTGCGGGGTGTGTCCCTCGGGCATGGACTGCGTGGCGGGGAAGTGCGTAAATCCCGTGGTATGCGGCGATGGCAGGTGTGATGCGGCAGGGGGCGAAAATTGCAGTACCTGTCCCGCGGACTGCGCCTGTCAGCCAAACGAAAGTTGTTTTAATGGCCGGTGTAAACCCCAATGCCAGCCGAATTGTGTGGGCCGACAATGCGGACCTGACGGATGCGGTGGTTCCTGCGGTACCTGCGCGGATGGGCTTACGTGCAATACGAAAGGCCGGTGCGTATTGAGTTGCATACCGCATTGCCAGGGCAAGCAGTGCGGGCCTGACGGGTGCGGTGGTGCATGTGGAAAATGCACGTCCGACCAGTACTGCGACGACAACGGACATTGCCAGCCATTCTTTTCCTGCAATGACCTGATGAATTGCACGTGGAACTGCCCGCCGAACGACAAGGCGTGTGGGGACAAGTGCTGGCAGCAGGCCAGTCCCGAGGCCAGGCAGCAATGGATGGACCTGGTGATCTGTTTGACCAATACGTGCGGTGAAAATCCACAGTGGTCTTGCACGTCCCAGGCACTTACAAACGAGTGCAAAAAAGAGTACGACGCGTGTATAAACTGTACACCCAACTGCCAGGGTAAGGAGTGCGGTGACGACGGGTGCGGCGGCAGTTGCGGTGACTGCAAAGCACCCAGCACGTGTACGCCCTACGGGCTATGCAGCTGTGTACCGTATTGCGAAGGCAAGGAGTGCGGACCTGACGGGTGCGGTGGAACCTGTGGTCAGTGCCAGGCAGGCAGTGTGTGCGGGGCTAATGGCAAGTGCGTTTGCGTACCTCGTTGTGATGGCAAGCAGTGTGGGCCCGACGGATGTGGCGGCAGTTGCGGCCAGTGCCTGCAAGGCTCGGTGTGCGTGGACGGCAGGTGCAAAAAGGAATGCAAGCCACACTGTAATGGCAAGGAATGTGGACCTGACGGATGCGGCGGCAGTTGTGGCGTGTGTCCACCTGACGAGGAATGCAACAGGAGGGGTCAATGCATCAGTACATGCAAACCGGATTGCCAGGGCAAGGAATGCGGTTCTGACGGATGCGGTGGGATCTGCGGTATATGTGCGAGTGGGGAAAAATGTGAAAACGGGCAGTGCATTATCCCATGCCAGCCGGATTGTCGCGGCAGGGTCTGTGGCCCTGACGGATGCGGCGGCAGTTGCGGTCAGTGCCAGTCTGGCTATGGCTGCCAGGAATCCACGGGGCAGTGTGTGCCGTACAGCGACGGGTGCAGGCAAAGCGCCCTGGCCGGGTGCAACGGCTGTGAGTGTGAGAAATGTGTATGCAAAAAGGACCCGTATTGCTGCAAAACGAATTGGGACTGGATGTGCGTATTCGACTGCATCCAGTGTGGCAGTTGTTCCAATATAATTCCATGACAAACCCAAAATACCGATCACATTTGGGTCAACAGGTTATACTTTCCCAAATTACCTGACTAACTTCGGGAATCGGACAGATTGTCCTCAAATTTGACAAGTAATTTGGGTTATAGATACCTTGTTTGTATATGCGGATAGTGTTAAAGTTTAAGTCTTAGTGGAGGTTGCCATGAAAAGATTTGCAGTTGGTTTATTGGTTGCTGCGCTGGCAGTGGCCTGTTCGAAGGCCGGACACGGGTCACAAAAACAACGACCCGGTGCAAAAACAGCGGCCCGGAAGGCAAAACATACACGGACTGTCAAGAAAGGGGTGAAAAAATTGACCCAAAAAGAGGAAGCAAAAAAGAAAAGCGAATCCCTGGTACGCAAGGAACTGAATGAATGTACACTTTACACGGTGAAACATTCCCTGAAGGCGCTCTCCGGAAAGGACCGGTCTGTGGGTATCGAATTGCTTGCTGCAGGCAAATTGATCGAGACACTGAATAAACTGATGATCAATCCCCACGACCTGGAATACGAAAAGGAAATCCAGGCCAAGGGCACTGCTGCGGACAAGGAACTGTTTCGCCGCAACCAGCAACCCTGGTGCGTGGACATCGAGGACCCTGCATGCTGCGCCATGTATCCATGTCCAAAAAAGGAAATCGGGGCGTACCTGTGGCCTGCTGACATGACCGACGCGGATTTCAAGGCGATGGAAAAGGCGCCGAACAAGGATGCCCTGCTGTCCCCGTTTACCATTGTGCGCCGGGACAAATCCAAAAAGGGTTTCAAGGCGATCCCTTATGCGGACGCACCCTTGTTCAAACCGTACCTGGTCAGGATAGCGGCCCACCTCAGAAAAGCGGCTGCCATTACCGACGACCCGACATTAAAAAAATTCCTGGAATCCAGGGCCGAGGCATTTGTCACATCGTCCCCATTCCCGTATGATGCCTCCGACTACGACTGGATCGCCTTGAAGGGTGACTGGGACCTGACCATCGGCCCATACGAAGTGTACAAGAACCCAAGGCAGGTCAAGGCCCGTTTCGAGTTTGTGCTGGGCAGGGTGGACAAGAAGGTCACCGCTCAACTCGATAAATTCAGGTCCAGGTTACAGGAAATGGAGGGCTACCTGGCGGACCTGGTGGGACACAAGGTGTACAAGGGGCGCAAACTCAATCCGAAGATCTCAATACGTGCGATCGACGTGTGGATGGCTGCTGGCGACGGCCGCAACCCCCAGGGCGTGGTTGCGGCATACCACCTGCCTAACCGGGGCAAGGCCGTGGACGAGGGGTTATATAAAAAGGTAATGCTGGTCAATCATATGCGGGCGTTCAACAATATAATGAAGCGCCGGGCCGAGCTGATGCTGGACAAGGACCAGTTGAAGTACGTGGACCCGGAAGCGGACATCTACAACACCACGTTCCACGAATTTTCCCACGGTTTCGGGGCATACGATGAACTGAAGGTAAAAACCAGGTCCGGTGCGGTCAAAACCGTGCACGAGGCACTCCAGGAATATTCCAGCCTGCTGGAAGAGGAAAAGGCCGACGTGTTCAGCCTGTATTTTGTGCCGATTTTTGTAAAGAAGGGCTGGATCACGCAGGAGGATGCGAAAAAACGCTATGTCAGCGCGCTCATGCATCTGATCGGGCTGATGCAATACAACCTTAAAGGCACGTATCCACGTATGGTATCCGTGCAACTTGGCTGGTACCTGGACCATGGCGGTGTCAGTTTTGACAAGAAATCCGGCAGACTCCATGTCAATTTTGACAAGATTGCGCCCGCTGTACAAGGCCTGGCCAAGACCGTGGCCACGATCCAGTTGACCGGTGATTACGAAGGTGCTGCGAAACTGGTAGGTAAATATGTGATCACAAAGGGTGACCAGGTCACGCTGGCGCCGGTGCTGCAGCGGATCCACGACCTCAGCAAGTCACGTTTCGCAAAGGCAGGGATCAAGACCCTTACCATGAAATACGAGGTAACGGGACTGTAACATGAAGCATTCCGTAGTGAAAAAATACGCAATCACCACGGCAGTATCACTGGTAATCGCCGTGCTGGTGGAGGGGTTGCTTGCGGTGGTTGCAGCCATCTGGGCACCATACCTGCTGTCCGTGGCCATCGGTCTGACCCTTGTCCTGGCGGTCTTGATTGGTTTTTTCGTGTACAAGGGATTTTCCAACCTGATGCAGGGCCGGATAAACGACATCCATGCACCGTTACAACAGGCGATTCAGGGCAATCACATGATCAGGCTTGCAGAGGGGGAGGACGAATTTGCACCCCTGGAACGCTCGTTTAATGAATTGATGAAGCAGATGACCAGCATGTCCAGCAAGCAGGTGGACAGCGAACAACTGGTGGACTGGGCAAAACGGGAAATCCAGTTAAAGGACCAGATCATGCAAAAGTCCAGGGACCTGGAGGAATCCAACCTGGTACTGAAAAAACGCCTCCACGAAAGGGAATTGATGCTGAAAATCGTGGAGGCAATAAATTCGACCCTTTCGTTGGACGAGGTGTTACGTGAAATCACGAACATAGTGGGCAGCGAACTGGGTATGCAGGAATTCGTGGTCCTGCTGAAGGAACCCGGGTCCGGGGCATTGAAGATCGCGGCTGTTTACGGGGTAAACGATGCCAACAGGGTGTTGAACCTGGAATTCAAACCCGGTGAAGGTATCGTGGGCCAGGTTATGGACACGGGTGAAACGGTGTATGTCAGTGATGTCAGGCAGGAGCCCAGGTTCATGCACTACAAGGGCCGGCGGCAGGTCATGGGGTCTTTTTTGGCCATACCCATCAAGGTGCGAGGCGAGGTCCAGGGCGTGCTGGGATTCATACGGCCAAAGGTCAACGGATTTACACCCGGGGAAATCGATTTCCTGAAGATCCTGGCACACCAGGTGAATTTCGCCATCCAGAATGCGTATTCATTTGAGCAGGTCAGGAGGCAGGCGGAATACGATGCCTTGACCGACCTGTTGGGACGCAGGTCCGGCATGGAAAGGCTGCAACAGGAATTCCTGGATTCCGTTAACAGAAACAAGCCCTTTTGCCTGATCATGCTGGACATCGACGATTTCAAGAAACACAATGACACCTACGGCCACCTGGTTGGGGATGAGGTGCTCAAGAAGGTGGCCCATTTCATCAAGGTAAACATCCGAAAGGTGGATATTGCATGTCGCTACGGCGGCGAGGAATTTTTGATCGGACTGCACAGGACCGATTTACGCGACGGCCTGGTGGTGGCTGAAAAGATCCGGTCCACTGTCAATGCCCATGATTTTTACGTAAACCAGGAAAAAAAGATGCGGTTATCCGTCAGTGAGGGCGCGGCGTCCGTGGATAAGACCTGCAAGACCTTCACGGAACTGATTGACCGTTCGGACCAGGCCATGCTGGCGGCAAAAAGGGCTGGTAAGGACGTGGTATATGCCTTTACTGACAAAGGGTTTCAACCGGCATCGAAACTGGTTCAGATGTAAGTAATTGAGCCAATTTTTTTGCGTCCCTTCGGGACTTGAAATCATTAGCCTTCGGCTAAAGAGGAGCGCAGGCGTATTAGCCGAGCATCAAATTGGTGAAAATGACACAGCAGATGGACCGCTTGCTGCAACCGAGGGTGTTACAAAGCCCCCCCTGGGATCGCCGACTTCCAGGCGGCATCTTGAATTCCATTTGTGTTTCAAGGCGTTGCAAAATACATGAATTTTCGGATTCACCACTAAATCTATCAAATAAACACCCTCTGCAACCGTCTGCCGAATTTAGTCAGGTAATTTGGGAATGACCGGTTAAATTTGACAATACCGTATTCTTGCGTATAATAGACTGTCTTTTTGTGGAGTTGGGCATGAAAACCCAATTTCTGATCGAGGAAATATCCGAAAAAGGGCTTGAACTCGATGAAGATTTGGAAAAATCCTGGTTCAAGGACCTGTTATTCGAGCAACATCTGCTGGAGGGGAGCCGTTTTCATGTGTCCTTGACGCTGAAAAAGTCCAGCAGGGCGGTATTGCTATCCGGCAGGTTTACGGGCAATCTGAATTTCGTATGCTCCAGGTGCGCGGAGCCATCCGATATTCAATTGCAGCAGGACTTTGCCAGGGTGTTTTTACCGGCTGGCGCGCATGACATATCCATGGATATGGACATAGATATGGATGACCTGGACCTGGATGGGTCCGAGTACCGCGGTCATGCCATTGATATACAGCCGGTACTGGTTGATGAATTCGTAATGATGCTGCCGACCTATCCGTTGTGTTCACCTGATTGCAAGGGGCTTTGCCCGGTATGCGGACAGAACCTGAACCTGGGTGAATGCGGATGTGACAGGGAGGCCGAGATACATAACTCTTTGAAAGTAAAACTCAATCTGGTTTGAGGAGGAAACGATGGCCGTTCCCAAGAAGAGGACTTCCAAGTCAAGGCGCAATCGCAGAAGGGCCCATCACGACCACGTGGATGCGGTGAATTACGTGACCTGTGCAAGGTGTGGTTCGCCCAGGCTGCCCCATGCCGTATGTCCTAAATGTGGATTTTACAAGGACAGGCAGGTATTCGAGGTGGAAACCGAATCCACGAGTGAAGAGGCATGAAGATCGCAATCGGCTCGGACCATGCAGGTTTTACGCTGAAACAGGGGCTGGCCGCTTTCCTGTCCGATGCCGGTTACGAGGTTTTGGACGTGGGTACCGCGGACGGTGGGCATAGCGTGGACTATCCCGTGTATGCCTTTCGCGTGGCCGACCTTGTACGCAGCGGCCGGGCAGACAAGGGTGTACTGGTCTGTGGCACGGGAATCGGCATGTCCATCGCGGCCAACAAGGTCCCGGGCATCAGGGCTGCCAACGTGTGGGACGTGTCCACGGCTGTGCTGGCGGCAAAACACAACAACGCCAACGTTTTGACCGTGGGCGGTCGTCTCATGGCATTGGAGCGGGCCAGCGAGATCGTAAAGGCCTGGTTAAACACGGACTTCGAGCCAAGGCATCAGCACAGGCTGGACCTCATAACCGCCATGGAAGAAGGCCGGGAGCCACAGGTCAACACATGAAATGTCCATTTTGCGGCGAACCGGACACAAAGGTTCTTGCCACGAGGCTGGTAGAGGATGGCAGGGCTCTGAGGAGACGCAGGGAATGCGGTAATTGCCATCGCCGTTTCACCACGTTTGAACGAATCGAGGAATTCGTACCCGTTGTGATCAAACGTGATGGCCGCAGGGAGGCCTTTTCAAGGGACAAGGTGATCAACGGCCTGAAAAGGGCCTGTGAGAAACGCCCCGTTTCTTTGGACAAGATAGAGGATTTCGTGGACACACTGTTTGGCCGCATCCAGGAGGAATTCAAGCGGGAGGTGGCAAGCATCTGGATCGGCGAACAGGCCATGAAATTCCTGAAGGACCTGGACAAGGTTGCTTATATCAGGTTTGCCAGTGTTTACAAGACATTCCAGGAGCCGGGGGACTTCCAAAAAGAACTCAGCAGCGTGATGTCGGACCAGCCTGATGCCTGATAATACCCGTAAAACAGACGAATTTTTCATGAGGAAGGCCCTTATGCTGGCACGCAAGGGACTGGGCAGGACAAGTCCCAACCCCATGGTGGGTGCTGTTATCGTGTCGCATGGCCGTATTATTGCGCAAGGGTGGCACAAGGCCGCCGGTCTGGCACATGCCGAGGCGGATGCCCTGGCAAAAGTCAATGGCAAGGCCCCCGGGGCTACGATGTACGTAAACCTGGAGCCCTGCATCCACTACGGCAGGACAGCGCCGTGCAGCCCTGCGATCGCAAAGGCCGGGATAAAACGTGTTGTGATCGGGACCCAAGACCCTAACCCATTGGTAGCAGGCAAGGGGATCGAATACCTGCGCGCTCACGGCGTACAAACCGATGTGGGCGTGCTAAAAGACCAGGCAAAGGCATTAAACAGGGCTTTTTTCAAGTACATTACCACGGGCATGCCCTGGGTTGTCCTGAAAATGGCCATGACCCTGGATGGGGCCGTGGCTGACCGCTGGGGCGGCTCGAAATACCTGTCGAATGCCGAATCCCTGCGCTGGGTACACCGCCGAAGGACCACGATGGATGCCGTACTGGTCGGGGCCGGAACTGTCATTGCGGACGACCCGATGTTGACGCCAAGGCTGGTAAAGGTCATAAAACAACCCTTGCGAGTGATACTGGATGGCCGGCTGCGGATTTCGCCGCACAGTCGATTGGTCAAAAGCGCGGGACAAAGCCCCGTGTTGATTTATCACCACTGCGAGGATGCTAACCAGGCCGAAGCCTTGCGGCATGCCGGGTGTGAACTGGTATCCCTGCCCCGCAACCAGTCGGGTTTTTTGCTCGTTGACGTACTAAAGGACCTGGGCAGGCGCAACATCCAGAACGTGCTTGTCGAAGGTGGACCGCAAGTGGCCTCGGCCTTTTTGCAGGCTGGGTTGTGGGATGAACTGGCCGTGTTCGTGACGCCCAAAATTGCGGCCGATGCACAGGCCGTGCCCGTGTTTGCAGGCATTGGTCCCAGACCGGTAGGCGCGTTCATGGGGTTGCACCTGAACAGTTCGCGTCGTCTTGGCGATGACGTGCTGTTGACCTACACAAAGGGGGCATAGATGTTCACCGGAATCATCGAACAGATCGGTTGGGTAAGGTCGGCCAACAGGGTGGCAAGCGGCCTTAAACTGTCCATTGAGGCCAGATTCCCCGATCCCCCCGTCCTGGGTGACAGCATTGCAGTGGACGGTGTATGCCTGACCGTGACGACCCTGGACGAGCAGGGCTTCAGCGTGGACGTATCCGGGGAAACGTTGAAGCGCACCACGCTGGCCGCCTTTCGAGTAGGGCAAAAGGTCAACCTGGAAAGGGCTGTGCGTTTGGGCCAGGAACTTGGCGGACACCTCGTGTATGGTCACGTGGATACAATAATCAGGGTGATCGCCGTGGAACTGCACGGTGATAACCGGGTCATAAGGTTCGAATTGCCCCGGCATTTTGCTCGTTTCGTGGCCGTCAAGGGCTCGGTTGCGATAAACGGAGCCAGCCTGACCACGAATGCGGTCAGCGATGCGTGGTTCGAGGTCAACCTGGTGCCATTCACTTTGGCGCACACCAACCTCTCCGACATCAAGCCCGGTTCCAGGGTAAACCTGGAGGTCGATGTGATCGCACGTTACATCGACCGTATGCTTACCATGGGTACACGTCCCACCATGGAAGATCTGGTAAAAGACATGGTATAACCCATTACGGTTGCCCTGGTTACAAGCAAGGGGGCGATGGTGTTAATTTGATAACAAATTCAGTATATTACCGTACAAGATGATCGTGCATTGTGTAATATACCGACTGTACACACCCCACGGCCACGGCCAACGGTCACGGGAAGGCGGGCGGGACGCCCGCGAAACAAGCAGGCGAGGCCGACTGCGCTCCACGGTCTCGGTCCCGGCCACGGTCAGCGGCCATGGCCAACGGTCACGGACTCGGTCTCGGTCAACGGATTCGGGCCTCTGGCGTCGGGCATCGGGCCGCAGCCTGCGGCTGCTGCGGGACGGCCCTGCGGGCCTTTCGGGAAGGCTCCCGTTGCAACCGGAAACCCCGGCCTCGGCCACGGAAAAGGCCGGCAAGATGCCGGCCCCACACGGCC